>DAHUZG010000157.1 GCA_027306715.1 Acidimicrobiaceae bacterium | reverse complement strand
ACCCGGGGGCGGCATCTGACCGGGGCCGCCGCCGCCCGGTCGCTTCGGACCGGTGCCGTCGGCCGCCGGACCGCCGGGCGCCGGACCGCCTGAGCTGCCGGTGTTCCTCGGGCCGCCGGTGGCCCCCGGGCCGCCGGACGCGCCGGCAACAGAACCCCGGCCGTGGCGGTTGAGGAAGCCGGGAAGTGCCTGGCGCTGGTAGTAGGCGACCTGTTGCAGGTCCCGCGCCGCCCGGGCGGGGCGTCGTGCCACGCCCTCGAGCTGGCTCACTTCGGCGCTGATCAGGCGCAGCAGGACAAAGGGCGAGAACGAGGCGATGAGAAGCGTGGCAAGAGCTGCCACGAGGTCGGCGATGGAGTGGGAGAACCCGCCGGAGTGGGTGATCGAGCCGAGCTCGGAGAAGCCGACGGCTAGTGCCAGAGCGACGAGCACCTTGGAGAAGATCACCGCCGCACCGATCTCGACAAGGCGTGTCGAGGACTGGCGAAGTCGCGGGTGGACAGCGGCCATGATCACCATCGGAGCGGTCATCACGATGAGGTAGATCACCGCCGCCCGTACGGCGAGCTCAGCCCAGAGAGCCAGCACCGCCCCGATGACGACGAGGGCGACGACCATCCCGACGACGTCGGTCGAGGCGACGGCAGCGCCAAGCGCCGCGGGCGCCGCGCCGAGGTGAGCGACGATCCCGCCGTCGAGGGAGTTGGCGACCTGGTCGGTACCGCTCACGAGAAGCGCAGTGAGCGGCACGAGAAGGACGGTGTTCAGCACCGCTGCAGGTAGCGCGGCGATCGCCTTCACGATCGGCGTCGTCGAGCCGGTCCACATCCCCTCGAGCCCGGCGAGCATGATCGCGACGACGACGATCGAACCCGAGATGGCGAGCACCTGCGCGAACAGATGCGAGCCGGATCCTTCCCACCAGCCTGAGCTGAAGACCGGCTCGGTCGTCGTCGAGATGAAGCCGAAGAGCGCATCGAGGAGGTCCTTCACGCCGGCTGCGAGCAGGGTCGCGAGGGCATGGAACAGGCCGCCGATGACCGCCTTGGCGATCGAGCCCGGGCTCGGCAGACCGAGGAGGGCGACAAGGTCGCTTCGTAGCGGCGCTCTCATCCGACGAGGTGCTTGAAGGCGCTCGCCCCGGCGGTCGCGAGGCTTATGACCATGAACCCCGCGGCGCCGGAGAAGATGTAGCCCTTGGCCCGCACGGCGTTCCCGGTGCGCTGCTGGTGGTGCTCGACGGTCATGAGCAGGCCGCCGAGGCTGATCGCAAGCGGCAGCCCGGCCCAGCCGTACTGGCCGATCCACCCGGTGAGCCCGGAGAAGACACTGAGACCGGGCGCTGTGCCCGCCGAGCTGCCGCTTGCGCCGGTCGTGGCGGCGAAGGCGTCACCGGCTGAGAAGGCGAGCGTCACCCAGGCGATGATCAGGCCGACCATGGCCCGGTGGATCGGGCGGGGGAGCCGGACGGAGATGCTCGGACCGCGGTGGGCGGCGAGTGGTGTCCACCCGCGCCTTGGGTACGTCGGCGTCCCAGTCGCCATCGCCGTCGGCGTCGTCTCGTGCTCCATCGTCGGAACCTCCTCGTGCGAGGCGCGTCTCGCCTCACCGGAGTCATGGCCGCGCCAATCGCCGATTTGTGCAGAGATCTTTCGAGGGAGTTGTCGAGATAGCCGCCACCGGCGCCGCGTGTGTGCCTAGCGCCTGCTCGAGCCGCGCCGGCACGGCGCCACCCGTTTGCGCGCTATCGCTAGGCGCCGGCGGCGCAGCGCCGCGCTGAGCGGCGAGGCCGCCGCGTCGGCCGCCCAGATCCTCGGCCCCTACGTCGGCGCATCCGGGCAGCCCTACGGCTCCTCGAGTCCAGGCGGCCCGGGTTCGGGTGGCGCGGTCGGATCGGCACACCCGAGGCGCGGCTAGGCCACACGCCGAAAGGTGGCGCAGCTCCTACTAGCGAACTGGCGGAGCGGGCGGAAGGGTGCTTCCACCCTCGGTGACGGGTCGTCGTCTTCACGGCCGACGGCGCCGGCGTCTCTGCTTCTCGGCCAGAGGTTCAGGAGGCGACTTCGCCGGCGACACTGGCGGCGCGAACACCGCCCGTGACCCCAAGAGCGACGCCGGCGGCGGAGGCGGACAAAGCCTCGGCGAGTGTGGCCGGTTCACGGCACACGAGTGGGAGTGGGGAGTGAGGGACGTGGAGGTGGAGGGCTTCAACTTCGAGCGAAGCGCGGCGCCTCGATACCCAAGTGCCTCGCTCTCTTGGGAAAGTTCGCGGCCCCGGTCCGTCGTCGACCCAGTTCAGCATATACTGAAAGAATGCGCGAGCACTGATCAGGCAACCCGTTGGTGCGAGGTGGCGCGTGACGCCAAATGAGACGTTGGAGGCGACTACCTGCACGCTGTGGCGACGCTCCAGTTCGACCGCAGGCCTGGGCACCTCGAGCCGAGAAGGCGGCCGTCGTGTGGACCAGGGGAGCTGAGCGAATACAGTGTTGGCGCAGAGGCTGCGGGATCAGGAGGGAGACTTGAACGGCTCGCTGCGCCGCGGCCGGCGCTCGGCTTGGCGGCTCACCGCGCTCCTCGCCTCGGCTGCTGCTGTGATTGCCCTGACGTCGGCTGGGCCGTCGGCCGCCCTCCCGGCGGCAAGCCGCGTTGTCGTCCTACGAGCAACGGCAGTCCGCTACCTCGCTCGACCGATCCAGCGGACATGGCGTGACAGCGCATCGGCATCGGCGTCAGCGAACGCTCACCCCACCATCGGCCTCCCGTTCCTCACGCGGAGGCAACGGACCCACCACCCGAGCAGCAGGAACGGCACCGTGCGCGTCGTGGCGGTCGCCGGCTCGAGATCTCGCAGCGGGGTCGAAAGCGGATCGAACGGTCCGCCGCCCGAACTGCTCGCCTCGTTCCCGCCGACGAGTCGTGTTTCCGACGTCGCAGCGATCGGCACCGACCAGAACTACGAACCTCCAGACACCCAGGTCGCTGTCGGTGCGAGCGACATCGTCGAGGCGGTGAACGACGCGCTTCTCGTCTGGTCACGCGCCGGCGCGGAGCTGAGCCACGCCGACCTCAACACGTTCTTTCCTGTTCCGGGCGGCTACAGCTTCACCGACCCCCGCGTCGCCTACGACCCGTCGACGGCGAGGTTCTTGCTCTCGGGCTTCGCTTCCGACTCCACGAACGACAGCATCGTCTACCTCGCCGTCTCTGACACGAGCGACCCGACCCAGGGCTGGGTCACTTACACCGTGACCTCTGAGTCTGGAACGCTCACCGACCAGCCCAAGCTCGGCTTCGACGCCGACGTCGTCGTCCTCTCCTGGAACGACTACGATGTCTCCGGGAGCTTCACCGGCGAGGAGACCTGGGTCCTCCAGAAGTCCGACCTGCTCGCCGGTTCCGCGCTCCAGA
>DAHUZG010000146.1 GCA_027306715.1 Acidimicrobiaceae bacterium | reverse complement strand
CGCACAAGAGCGTGGCCGGAACGGCCAGCCAGAGAGGGAACCACGGATAGTGGACGGCGCGGTGCTCGCTCGCCACCGTCACGCTTGTCGTGGCGGAAACTTGCCACAACAGGAGCACCACGACCGGCGCCGCCAGGACGTTGACCCGGGCCAGCCACTCGACGAGACCGGTCCTGGACGCGCCCGAGGGATCTCCCGCCTGCGGCGACGCGAGATGGCAAGGTGCCCTGCGGCTCGGGGCCTTCCGGCCGAGGCGCCATCCAAGGAGGGCGGCGGCGGCGACGACGAGCCCATAGGCGGCGGCCGCCCGCCCCCCGCCGCCGGTCAGCGTCGTCGCCGCGGTGGACGATGCGGCGCTCGCCTCGATCGCGACCGCCACGGCGGGCAGCGCGATCCGGGCGAGCAGCGAGAGCACGATCGCCGGGGCCGTTCGGGCGTCCGCCGGCGCGCTCTCGACGGCGCGCCCGACCGGCCACAGGGGCTTTTCTGGCGGAAGCTTGCGAAGCGGTCCGTAGCGGCTGGTCAGGTGAAAGCCGGCGAAGACGAGCACCGGGAAGAGGATGGCGATCAGCGAGAAGGCGGCGAAGTAACGCACGTAGTCGAAGTCGTAGAAGGTCGGGTAGCCGACGATGTCGCTGCGCAGCGAGAGGCGATCAGGCACCTTGCGCCAGGCGGCTTCGCACAGCCCGGCGGCGATCGCTGTCGCGACGAGGAGGCGCAAGGCGGCCCGGAGGCCCTCCGTCGGCCCGTGGCTCTCGGCCGGTCTGCTCACCTCGGCGGCGGCCGACGTGTCCCGCTCGCCCCGGCTTTCGACCTGCACAAGACCTCCCCGATCGGCAGGACGGACCCGCGCTGTCGCCCCGACCCTCGGGCCAGCGACGCTACCCGACGGCTTCTGCAGGTGTTCGCCACCACCGCTGTCACGATCGTCGGGGAAGGCAGTAGCCTGATCCCGCCTTCACCGGCCGAAGGCAGCCCCGACAGGGATCGCCCGCGGCCGCCACTTGCGGATCGGCGGCCGAGGACTACGACAAGGAGCTCGCCGGAGCGTGACGGAGCAGCAGACCCACGGGGCGAGCCTGGAACCGGACGACCCGCTCGCGGCGGAGTTCGTCGGGAGTCTCGACGAGCTGGCCGGGTTCCTCGACGCCAGCTACGAGCGCCTCCCCCCGGCAGGACGGTTGCGGCTGACCCTCTCGGACGAGGACGGAGCCTTCTCGGGCTCGCTCGCCGGGTTTCGCGACCGTCTCGGGGGTCTGCTCTTCGCCGCCGGTTTCGAGCAGGCGAGGCTGGAGCGAGCCAGCCAGTCGGCCGTCGTGGTGACCGCGCTGCGGAGCAAGAAGTCGCCGCCCAAGCAGCGCCCGCTCGTGCTGTCGGTCGTGATGCCGGTCTACAACGAGCGGGCGACCGCCAAGAAGGCGATCGAGCTCGTGCTGTCCAAGGAGATCAACGGCGTCGAGATCGAGCTGGTGGTGGTCGAGAGCAATTCGAGCGACGGCACTCGCGACGACGTCCTCGAGCTGTCGGATCATCCTCGCGTACGACTCGTGCTGGAGGACCGGCCAAGGGGGAAGGGACACGCCGTGCGCGCCGGGATAGCCGCCGCATCGGGCGACTTCGTGCTGATCCAGG
>DAHUZG010000141.1 GCA_027306715.1 Acidimicrobiaceae bacterium | reverse complement strand
GGCGGGGGCGGTGATCGACGAGGTGCTGAGGTCCGGCTATCGGCTGAAGGGGCGGGTGCTCCGCCCGGCAATGGTCAAGGTACGCGGCTAGAGCAAAGGCGGTTCCACGGGTGGCTCCCCAGCGGGAGTGGTTCGAGACTGACTACTACAAGGTGCTCGGCATCTCCTCCGAGGCGACCGAGAAGGAGGTCACGCGCGCCTATCGCAAGCTTGCCAAGCAGTACCACCCTGACGCCCATCCCGGCTCGGAGGACCGCTTCAAGGAGATCAGCGCCGCCTACGACGTGCTCGGCGACGCCGCCAAGCGCAAGGAGTACGACGAGGTGCGCCGCCTCGGACCGGCAGCCGGCGGTCTCGGCGGGTTCGGCCAGGGCGGCGGCTTCGGCGGGTTCCGGGTGGAGGACCTGAGCGACCTCTTCGGCGGCATCTTCCGCCAGGGAGGATCGAAGCGGCGCACCTATCCCGGGGCTCAGGCCCAGCGCGGCGCCGACCTCGAGGCGGAGCTCCACCTCTCCTTCGGCGAAGCCGTCGAAGGCGTCGTCACCTCGGTCAACGTCACCTCGACAGCGACCTGCGCCACCTGCGGCGGCAGCGGCTCGCGGCCGGGCTCGTCCCCGGTCGTCTGCCCTCGCTGTGGCGGCCGCGGCGTCGTCGACGACAACCAGGGCCTGTTCTCGCTCTCCTCGCCCTGCCCCGAGTGCGGAGGGCGCGGCACGAAGGTGGTCGATCCCTGCCCCACCTGCCACGGCACCGGGCTTCAGCGCCAGCAGCGTCGGGTCAAGGTGCGAATCCCCGCCGGCGTCGACGACGGCCAGCGGATCCGCGTGAAGGGGCGGGGCGAGCCGGGGCGCAACGGCGGCCCGGCAGGCGACCTGTACGTGGTCGTCCACGTCGAGCCGCACGCGATCTTCGGCCGTCGCGGCAAGGACCTCACGATCAACGTCCCGATCACGTTCCCCGAGGCGACCCTCGGGGCGACGATCACCGTCCCCTCGCTCGACAATCCGGTCTCGCTCAAGGTGCCCCCGGGCACCCGCAGCGGCCGCACGTTCCGCGTCCGCGGCCGCGGGCTGCATTCGGGCAACCAGCAGGGAGATCTGCTCGTCACCGTCGAGGTGTCGGTTCCCTCGTCGCTGGACGACGCCGAGCGCAAGGCGGTCGAGGCGCTCGCTGCCGCCACCAAGGGCTCGCCGCGGGCCCACCTCGGCGCATGAGCGCCGGCACCCCCCCGCGGGGACACTCCACCCGGGCGGTCTACGTGATCTCCGTTGCCGCCGAGCTCGCCGGCGTCCACCCCCAGACGCTTCGGATCTACGAGCGCAAGGGCTTGCTCGACCCGGCGCGGACCAACGGCGGCAACCGCCGCTACTCCGACGCCGACATCGCGCTGTTGCGCCGGATCCAGGAGCTGACCGCTGCCGGCCTCAACCTCGAAGGCGTGCGCCAGGTGCTCGCCCTCGAGCGGGAGCTCGAGCGGGCGCGGGCGGAGCTTGAGCGGGTGCGGGCGGAGGCGAGAGAGGCGCTGGCGCGCACGCACCGCCAGTACCGCCGGGACCTCGTGCCCGTCAGCCGGCAGGTCCTCCCCGCTCGCTGGCGCCCGGCCCGGCCCGGCGTCAGCAGGGGCGGCTGAGGCAGGCGCGGCGCACGAGAACGAACACTTCACGAAACTCACAGAAGAGGTAGCACGATGGCTCTCGATCCCAGCCGCTGGACGCTGAAGACCCAGGAGGCGCTCCAGGCGGCGTCCCGGCTCGCCGCCGAGCGGCGCCACGCCGAGGTCACGCCCACCCACTTCCTGCTCGCCGCGCTCGGCCAGGAAGGTGGCCTCGCCGTGCCGATCCTCGACCGGATGGGCGTGGCGCCGCTCAGCGTCCGGAACCGGCTGAACGATCAGCTCGCCCACATCCCCCAGGCTTACGGCGGCCAGCAGCCGCAGCTCTCCCGCGAGCTGTCGGCGGCCTTCGACGCGGCGCAGAAGGTGCAGCAGGAGATGGGCGACGAGTACCTGTCGATCGAGCACCTCCTGCTGTCGATGAGTGAGCAGCTCGGGGTCGACCGCGAGCAGCTGCTGGCGGCCCTGCGGGCCGTGCGGGGCAGCCACCGCGTCACCTCCCAGCAGCCCGAGGAGGCCTACCAGTCGCTCGAGAAGTACGGCCGCGACCTCACCGATCTCGCCCGCAAGGGCCGCCTCGACCCGGTGATCGGCCGCGACGAGGAGATCCGCCGGGTGATCCAGGTGCTCTCGCGGCGGACCAAGAACAACCCGGTGCTGATCGGCGAGCCGGGAGTCGGCAAGACGGCGATCGTCGAGGGCCTGGCGAACCGGATCGTCGAGGGCGACGTCCCCGAGTCGCTGCGCAACAAGCGCCTGGTCGCCCTCGACCTCTCGGCGATGGTCGCCGGCGCCAAGTACCGCGGCGAGTTCGAGGAGCGGCTGAGGGCGGTGCTGAAGGAGATCAGCGACTCCGAGGGCGATGTCGTCACCTTCATCGACGAGCTGCACACGATCGTCGGCGCCGGGGCGGCCGAAGGGGCGATGGACGCCGGCAACATCATCAAGCCGATGCTGGCCCGCGGCGAGCTGCGCCTGATCGGGGCGACCACCCTCGACGAGTACCGCAAGCACATCGAGAAGGACGCCGCGCTCGAGCGGCGGTTCCAGCCGGTGTACGTCGGCCCGCCGTCGGTGGAGGACACGGTCGCCATCCTGCGCGGGCTGAAGGAGCGCTACGAGGTGCACCATGGGGTGCGCATCCAGG
>DAHUZG010000127.1 GCA_027306715.1 Acidimicrobiaceae bacterium | reverse complement strand
CCCGGTGGCGGGCCCGGGCGCCGGCCGGCGGCGCTCGCCTGCGGCCGGCGAGCCGAGGTGCCAACCGGCCCGGTGCCCGCGAGCGTGGCGCCGTCGTGGCGACGAGGGCTGGTCGCCTCTCGGGCGGACCACCTCGACCGGCTGGGAGATGAGCTCGGACCAGGCGTCGTCGTCAGCAGACCGCTGATCGGGGTCGAGCCCGCGCCGCCGCTCGGCGCCCGCCCCCCGGTTCGCCGTCGGGGCGGTGAAGTCGAAGGCGAACGGGTCGCCGGTGACCTCGGCATCGTTGCCGGCGACCCGGTCCGAGCGACCACCTTCGACAAGGAAGCCGAGGTCGACGTCCTCCCATTCGCCGGCGCCGTTGCGCCATGTCGGCCGCCGCGTCGCGGTGGCCGGCGACTCGGGATCGCCGGTCTCGCCCTCCTCGCGGAGCACCCGCGGCACCTGCCCGGTCGGCGGATCGGACCAGTCGGGGAGCCCATAGCTGCACGGCTGGTCGGCCAGCTGGTCGCCGGCGACAGGCGGAGCCACCCAGGTGGGGCTGCTCCGGCTCGTCGACGGAGCCAGGCCAGCGGCGACTGCCGCCTCGACAGCCGCGATGCGCACGCCCTCGGTGGTCGGCCCGGACTGGAGGGTGGGCTCGGGAGCCGGCGGCGGGGCTGCGGGTGGCGCCGAGCTCTCGCCCTCGCCCCGACCAGCGATGACCTCGCCGGCGGCGCTCGAGCCGTCGCGGCTCTCCACTACGCCCCTCGGCAAGCTCGAGGCCGCAGCTGACGGCGAGCTGGAGCCGACACGACCGGGCCCTCGCCTCCGTCACACCTCAAGCAGCTCGCGCTCCTTCTGGGCGAGCAGGCGGTCGACCTCGCCGACGAGCTCGTGGGTGAGGTGCTCGAGCTCCTTCTCGGCGCGATCGAGGTCGTCGGCGGTGATGTCGCCGTCGTGCTCGAAGCCTTCGAGCTCGTGCCGGGTCGCCCGGCGCACCGCCCGAACCGCGACGCGCCCCTCCTCGGCGCGGTGGCGGACGAGCTTGACGAGCTCTTTCCGCCTCTCCTCGTTCAGCTGGGGGAAGACGAGCCGGATCACCTGACCGTCGTTGGAGGGGTTGACGCCGAGATCCGAGGTCTGGATCGCCTTCTCGATCGCCTTCATCGCCCCCTTGTCGTAGGGGTTGACGACGAGCGTGCGAGCGTCGCTCACGGTGAAGCCGGCGAGCTGCTGCAACGGCACCTCGCTGCCGAAGTAGTCCACCTTGAGCTTCTCGACAAGCGCCGGAGTCGCCCGACCTGTGCGGAAGGCGGCAAGCTCGCTACGAGCGTGCTCGACGGCGCGGCGCATCTTGTCGCGCGTCTCGTCGAGGGCGACCTCGATGAGGGAGGCGTCGGTCACCTGATCAGCGTACCGATCCGCTCACCGGCAAGAGCGCCGCGCACGTTGCCCTCGACCATCAGGTCAAAGACGAGGATCGGCAGGTTGTTGTCCTGGCAGAAGGTGATCGCCGTGAGATCCATCACTCGCAGGTCGCGTGCGACCACCTCGCCGAATGTGACCTCCTCGTAGCGGGAGGCGTCGGGGTGAAGGCGCGGGTCTGCGCTGTAGACCCCGTCGACGCCGGAGTGGGTGCCCTTCAGCAGCACCTGCGCACCGATCTCGGCGGCGCGCAGGGCTGCCGCCGTATCAGTGGTGAAGAACGGGTTCCCCATCCCGGCGGCGAAGATGACGACGTTGCCCTTCTCGAGATGGCGGATGGCGCGCCGGCGGATGTACGGCTCGCACACCTCGGCCATCGCGATCCCCGAGAGGACGCGGGTCTCGACCCCCTCTCCGCGCTCGAGGGCGTCCTGCAAGGCGAGGGCGTTGATCGCCGTCCCGAGCATTCCCATCATGTCGGAGGCAGCGCGGTCCATCCCCTCGCCGGCTCCGGTGGTGCCGCGCCAGATGTTGCCGCCGCCGATCATCACCGCCAGCTCGACGCCGAGCTCGCACACCGACTGCGCGATCTCAGCAGCGAGGCGACGGACAGTCGAGGCGTCGATCGTCTCGTCCGAGGCCGAGCTCGCCAGCGCCTCGCCGGAGAGCTTGAGAACCGCTCGGCGCCAGCGCGGGTCGGGCTCCGCCACGGCTCAGCGCCCCCGCGAGGCGCCGGCCGGCCGCTCAGGCACCGACGACGACCTGAGCGAAGCGCCGCACCTCGGCCGGACCGAGCAGCTGGGAGATCGTCTGCTTCTCGTCGCGGGCGTAGGGCTGGTCGAGAAGGACGCGCTCCTTGAACCACCCGTTCATGCGCCCCTCGACGATCTTCTGCAACTGTGCCTCGGGCTTTCCCTCGTGGCGGGCCGTCGCCTCGATCGTCTCCCGCTCGGCAGCGATCGCCTCGGCGGGAACGTCCTCGCGCCCCAGGTAGTCCGGCCGGGCGAAGGCGATGTGGACGGCGATGTCGTGGGCCAGCTCCCGGCTGGCGCCGGCGACCTCGACGAGAACGCCGTTCACGCCGCGGCCGTTCTGCACGTGGAGGTAGCTGCCGAGCACGGCGCCCTCGCCCACCTCGAATCGGGAATGGCTGCCGACGGCGATGTTCTCCTTGAGGCCGAGACGCAGCTCGTCGACCGCCTCACGCTGGGCGTCGAGGGCGGCCTCGCCACTCGAGGCGAGGCTCTCGGCGAGGGTGTCGACGAGCCGCACGAAATCTGCCGACTTGGCGACGAAGTCGGTCTCGCACTCGAGCGCGACGACGGCCCCGACGCGCGCGTCGTCGAGGACGATGACCGAGACAGCGCCCTCGGCCCGATCCCGCTCGGAGCGCTTGGCGGCACCGGCGAGGCCCTGCTCACGCAGCCAACGCCGGGCCTTTTCCTTGTCGCCGCCCGTCTCTTGCAGCGCCCTTCTCGCATCGAGCATCCCGGCTCCGGTCGCCTGGCGGAGCTCCTGCACGTCCTTAGCCGTGAAGCCGGCCGATCCTGGACTGGTCAACTCGGGTGTCCCTTTCAGCGTGGTGTCGTGACCTCGTCGAGGAGGTCGTGTCGTCGGTCGTGCTCCGGGTCGGTGCCCTCGCTCGAGCGAGCAGCCGGGGCGCCGGTCAGCGGGTGCCGGCGGGCTCCTCGAAAGCTGTCTCTTCAGCGGTAGCGGCGGGCTCGGCTGCAGCGGCGGCGGGCTCGGGCTCGG
>DAHUZG010000125.1 GCA_027306715.1 Acidimicrobiaceae bacterium | reverse complement strand
GCCCTCCCGGCTCTGACCGCGACGGCACGGACTCCGCCGGCACCGGCTCTGAGCCCCGGCTGTCCGCGGGCCCGCTCACCGCCGCCCGCCCGCCCGGCCCCGCCGGCTCCCGGGGCCCCGCCGGCTCCCGGGGCCCGGCCGATCGCGCCGGCTCCCCCGGCCGAGCGAGCGCCGCCCTCCGGGCCGTCCCTCGAGCGGCGCGATCGCCCGCCCGAGCTGGCCGAGAGCCAGCCCCACGCCGACTCCGGCGACGACGTCGGAGGCGTGGTGGATGCGGACATAGACCCGGCTGGCGGCGACGAGCGACGCCGCCGCGACGTAAGCCGGCCAAGCGGGGTCCTGCTCGCCGAGCAGCGTGGCGGCGCAGAACGCGGCTGTCGCGTGGCCGGACGGGAAGCTCGAGGAGAGCGGCTGGCGCAGGGGGAGAGGGTGCTCGATCGGCTCGATCGGCCGCCCCCGCCCGAAGATCGACTTCAACAGCACGTTGACGAGCACCGACTCGATGCCGGTGGCGACGATCGCCCGCGCCGCCGCCCGCTCGTCGAGACGGCGCCCGCGAAGCGCCCGCAGGCAGGCGAAGATCACCCACACCAGGCCGAAGTCGCCGAGCTCAGAGGCGCTGTAGAAGACGCGGTCGGCTACTCGGTTGCCGCGCAGCGGCTTGATCCGGAGCTCGACGGCGTCGTCGAACCGGCCGACCGCTCGTCGCAGGTCCGCCACGGGTTGGCGCATGGTGGGCGAAGACTAGTAGCGGCTCAGCCGACCAGCGCCGCCGGCTCGATCGCCGCGGCGGGAAGCCCCGGCGGGGTGCCGCCGAAGGCGGGGCAGTAGTCGGAGCGGTAGGCGCAGTAGCGGCAGAGCGAGGACGGGCAGGGCCGGAAGTCCTCCTCGCTGCAGGCGCGCTCGATCGCCGTCCAGGCGGCGAGCGTCCGCTGGCGCAGCCCGCGCATCGACTGCTCGGTCGGCTGCTCGACGACGACGACCTGGTCGCGCAGGTACATGAGGCGCACCTCAGCCGGGCGCCGGCCGAGCATCTGCTCGCAGAGGTAGGCGTAGAAGTGGACGCCGGCAAGGCGCGCGCGGGAGCGCTCCGCCTGCGGCGATCGTCCCGTCTTGTAGTCGACGACGGCGAGCCCGCCGTTCGGCAACAGGTCGAGGCGGTCGATGATCCCGTACAGCTCGACGTCGCCGAGCCGCGCGCGCAGGCCGAGCTCGAGGCCGAGCGGGTGCACCTGACGCGGGTCTTCGAGGGTGAAGTAGCGGTCGAGCAGCACCTCGGCGCTTCGCAGCAGGCTCTGGCGGGCCCCGCCTGCGAGCTCGGGGGCGATGGCGTCGACCTCGCCCGCCAGCTCCGCCCACGCCGTTGCCAGGCACGCCCGCGCCGCGCCCGGCGTGCGCTCGGCGGCCGGCTCGACGGCGTGCAGCAGCTGCAGCGCCCGGTGGACGAGCGTGCCACGCAGCTGGTCGACCGTCGAGGGGTCGGGAAGCCGGTCGATGTAGGAGAAGCGAAAGGCGAGCGCGCAGTGGGTGAAGCGGTCGAGCCGTGAGGGGCTGAGGGTGGGGGCGAGGGTGAACGCCACGACGGGCAGGTTACGCGAAGGGTGTGTCGGCGCGGGGGATGGGGGGACGGAGGGGATGGCCGGCGAGGGCCACGGGCACCGCCCGAGCCCGAGCCCGAGCGCCCGTCCGGCAGTCGACGGCTGGCGTCCGGGCTCGGCGGCAGCTGCGGCGCCGAGAGCCTCGCGGCCGAGGTTGCCGGCGGTAGCCTTCGCCGATGCTCAGCGACAGCTCCGGCCTTGTCCCCCTCGACGCCGTGGCGGCGACCGGCGCCGAAGCGGCGGGGCGCTTTCCTGCGGGTGCGGCGAGCTTTGACTGCCCGCGATGTGGCCAGCCCTGCGTGGAGCGCTTCTACGGGCCGTGCACGAGCTGCCGGACCGAGCTCGTCGCCCGGCTCGGCGGGGAGGCCCGGGCGGTCGAGTCCGGCGGCTATGAGCCGCGGATGAACGTCGTCCCGAACCACGTGGCGACCAAGGACTGAGCCTCGCCGGCCGCGAGCAAAAAGCGCTCGACCGCCTTGCCGCGAAGGATGCTTCACCCGAGCGCCAGGGGAGCGGGTGACCGGGCCCAGATGAGCACTGCTGCGGCCAGTGGGCTGCGGCCAGTGGGCTGCGGCCAGTGGGTTATGGCCAGTGGGTTATGGCACAGGGAAGCAGGGAAAGGATCGAGCGCCGCGGCTCAGGGTGCTGCCTGCCCGCCCCGGGGGAGGCCGGGGAGGAGGGCGGGTTCCCGGCGATGACGTGGGCGACATGGTGACAGGTGCGGTGACAGGTGCTCCGTGGTGGTGGCCGATGCGGCGACGCCGGTGCCGGCGGCGGCCGGGCTGGCTCCTGCGGTCTTTCCGCCTCTGCGGCCCGCTCGCTGCGGTGCTCGTCGCTCTCGGCTCGATCGGGGCGGCCCCGCTGCCGGCGCTCGCCGCCAGCAGGGCGACATCGTCGCTCCCGCGTGGCGGATCGTCGCTCCCGCGTGGGGGCGCCGGCGCACCGCCGGGGGAGGCGACGAGAGCCGGACGGGGCCGATCCGGAGCCCGGCCGCCGGCGGGCTGCAGCATCGTCGAGCAGCGTCGCACCGTCTACTCGGTCGCCTACCGGCGCACGCGTGAGATCCTCCGCCGGCGCGTCGAGCGCGTCCCGGTGCGGAGCTGCGGGACCACCGTCACCCGCCTCTCCGACCCGTCGGGCGCCCAGCCCGCGGCTCCCGGCGCCTGGAGCCTCGTCTTCGACGACGAGTTCGCCGGTCACGCCCTCAACCGCTCGAACTGGACCCCGTGCTATCCCTGGGGCTGCACGACGAGCGACCGGGCGCCGGCGCGGTCCTTCGCCGAGCAGGAGACCTACGACCCCGCCGCCTGCACGGTGACCCGCGGCCACCTCGTGCTGCGCGCCTCGGTCGCTTCCGGCCTACCGCGGCCGTACGGGTCGTGTCTCGTGCAGACCTCGGGCGAGGAGACGTTCCACTACGGCTACTTCGAGGCTCGCATCCGGAACCCGGCGACCGCCGACGCCTGGCCGGCGTTCTGGCTCGTGGCGAGGCCGCCGAGCCACGCCGAGATCGACGTCATGGAGTCCTACCGCGGTGGCGACGTCGTCACCGAGAACTTCCACTGGGGACCGGGCAACGACAAGGGCGGGAACGCCGTCGTCCTCCCCTCTGCGACCGCCGGGTGGAACACCTATGCCGTTGACTGGGAGCCCGGTCGGCTCACCTGGTACATCGACGGGACCGCGGTCTGGCAGATTCAGGGCCCCAAGGTCCCCTCGACGCCGATGTTCCTCGTGCTCAACCTGGCGCTCGACTCGTTCGTGCCGACTCCAGGCGTGCCGGCGACGATGAAGGTCGACTACGTGCGGGCCTGGGAGCGGGTCGTCGATCCCGCCGGCCCGCCCGCCGCGGCCCGCTCCGGTGCCTCGGGGGCCCCGGCGACACCGAGTTCTGCGGGGGGTCCGGCGCTGCGGGCGTCACGGCTCTTGGTGCCGGGCATGCCCGCGCCGGCGCCGACGGGTCGCTGATTAAGCGGGGCCGCCCCCTCCAGCGCCGCCCACCTGCTCGGTTCCCACCGCCACCGGCCGCTCTGCTGTCGCTCTCGACGCTCGCAGGCCGCGGCGCTCTGGCCGCAGCCGCCGCCGCCGCTGCAGTTGCGGCTGTCGCTGCCTTCGCTGCTCGCTGCTCGCCGGCGCCCCGTCACCGGGCAGACTGGAGCGGAGCGACGAGAGGAGCCGCGGCGACCAGGACCGCTGCGAAGGTGGAGCTGAGCGCCCGGGTGCATCGGGCGGCGGACTGGTCGCGCAGCCACCTCGAGGCTGTGCTCGGCGGCAGCGAACGGACGCGGGTGATCGTCCTGCTCGCCAGCGTTCTCGGCCTCGCCAGCGCCGATGCGGCGACGGTCGGAGCGGCGGCGACCCCTCTCATCGACGGCCTCCACATCACCAACACCGACATCGGACTGCTCGTCAGCAGCAGCTCGCTCGTGGCGGCGGTGGCGAGCCTTCCCTTCGGCGTGCTCGCCGACCGGCTCCGTCGTACGCGTCTGCTCGCTTTGAGCGTGCTCGCCTGGGGCGCGGTGATGCTCTGGAGCGCCACGGTGAGCACCTTCGGCGGACTGCTGCTCACCCGCCTCGCGCTCGGGCTCGTCACCGCCGTCGCCGGTCCTGTCGTGGCCTCGCTCGTCGGGGACTACTTCCCGAGCGCGGAGCGCGGTCGCATCTACGGCTACATCCTCACCGGCGAGCTGCTCGGAGCCGGGCTCGGGTTCGAGGTGAGCGGGGACGTGGCGGCGATCTCGTGGCGCGCCGCCTTTCTGATCCTGGCGCTGCCGGCGGTGCTGCTCGGACGGTTGCTCTTTCGCCTTCCCGAGCCGGCCCGCGGCGGTGCGGGGATGGTCGCACGACCGGGCGCGACATCGCGGCCGGCGCATCCGCCGGCCGGGGCGAGCGCCGGCGGGGACACCGACAGGATGCCGGTCGTCGCCCCGCCGCCGGTTTTTGGAGCACCGGCGTCTCACCTCGCACCAGACGACGGGCGCAGCGCCGGAGCCTTCACCCACGAGGGTGCCGCCTTCGAGGCCCGCGACCCGGACGGCGCTCGAGGGAGGGCCACCGGCTCGCCCGGTCAGCACGGCGGCCGGCCCGTCGACTCCGACGAGGCGGCAAGGCGGGAGGAGACCGATGCCCAGCGGCTGGCGCGCGAGAAGGGTGTCGAGCCCGACCCGGCGCTCGTTCTTGATCGCGACGCGAGCCGGCTCGGCATCTTCGCGGCCACCCGCTACGTGCTGAAGATCCGAACCAACGTCGTGCTCATCATCGCCGGCGCCTGCGGCTACTACTTCCTCGCCGGCGTGCAGACCTTCGGGATGGAGTTCGTACGCAAGCAGTACGGTCTCGGCCAGGCCGTCGCCGGGCTGCTGATGCTCTTCATCGGGGCGGGCGCGGTGGCCGGGGTGCTCGTCGCCGGCAGGCTCGGCGACACGCTGCTGCGCAGGGGGATGATCAACGCCCGCATCCTCGTCTCGGCCTTCGCCGCCGGCCTGACGGCGCTGGCGTTCATTCCCGCCATCCTCACCCGCAGCTCGATCACCGCCTTGCCCTACATCGTCGTCGCCGCCTTCGCGCTCGGAGCCCAGAACCCTCCGATCGACGCCGCCCGCCTCGACATCGTGCCGCCGCTGCTCTGGGGCCGGGCCGAGGGCGTCCGGGCGATGATGCGCACCGCCGCCCAGGCCGTGGCGCCGACACTGTTCGGCGTCGTCGCCGAGTACGCCTTCGGAGGAGGGGGCGGCCACAGCGGCAGCTCGCTCAAGTGGACCTTCGTCGTCATGCTCGTGCCGCTGGCGGCCAACTCGGCGATCCTGTTCCGCGCCGTGCGCACCTACCCCCGCGACGTAGCCACCGCCGCGGCGAGCGCAGCGTACGAGCGGCCGGCCCCCAAGTCGGCGGGATTGAGGTCACCGAGCCGTTCGCGCCCCGGCGGCCGGCGGTGACCAGCGGCCGGTGAGAAGAGGCTGACGCCCGTGCCCGGCTGCCCGTGCGGCGGCCGGGCCGGGCGGCGGGGGCGTTGCCGACAGGCACGGCCCGGCACGGCGGGCGGGTCGAAGCGCTCGGCGAGCATCGACCTGGCACCCTTCCACCAGGCGAGCAGCGGCTGCAGGTTCCAGCCCCCGACGTGACATGGGGCAGCACCTGCAGCACGGCGCCGTCGTCTCGGACGGGCACCGTCATGTCGAGAGAGAGGGTGGTGAACCAGCAGTTGGCGTGGCTCAGCACCGCCCCCTCCGAGCGACCGGTGATGCCGGAGTCGAGCGGTTTGAGGCGCCAGGGGCCACGGTGGATGAGTCGTGAGCCATGCCTTCCGGCACAATCATCGTGTCACAGGATCGTGTCACAGGATCGTGTCACAGCTTCGGGCCGGGATCGCAACTAATGGACATGAGCACCGAGACAGCAGCGCCGGTCGGGACGATGCCAAAGCCACCGGTCGCGGCGAGGGCTCGATTGCGCAGCCAGCCGCCGAGCTCGGCGCTCGAAGAGTTCGAGCAGGCGTACCTTCGCAACGTCGACGGCGTGGTGGGCTACTTCGCGCGCCGATGCCGCGATCCGCAGACGGTCGCCGACCTCACCTCGGAGACCTTCGTGCGAGCGGTGGCCGGCTTTGAAGGGTTCGACCCCCGCCGGGGCTCGGACCGGGCATGGCTGTTCGGCATCGCCGCCCACGTCTTCGCACACCACTGCGAGCGATCGGCAGGCGGCCGGGACGCGATCGCCCGTCTCGGCGGCCGCCGGCCGCTCGAGGGCGACGAGATCGAGGAGCTCGCCGAGCGGATCGATGCCGAGAACGAGGGCGCGGCGTTGATGCGGCGCTACGAGAAGCTGCCCCCGATCGAGCGGGCGGCGATCGAGCTCGTCGACCTGGAGGGCCTCACCCCGAAGGAGGCGGCGGTGGCCCTCGGCGTCTCCTCTGTCGCATTTCGCAAGCGGTTGTCCCGGGCGAGGTCCCGGATGAGAAAGGGAGGACCACAGCAATGAGCAAGTTCGCCGATCATCTCTGGACTGATCTTGTCCGCGAGCACGGCTCGACGTTGGCGCACGCCGATCGACGAGAGCCGCCTCGAGCCCGCCTCCTCCGGCGTCCGCGCCTTCTCGCTGCCAGCACGTTCGGGCTGGCGGGCGGCGTCACGGCGCTCGCCCTCGCCCTGGGCGTCGCCAGCAGCCCGCCGGCGTATGCCGTCACGACGAACGCCGACGGATCGGTGTTGGTGACGATCGACCAAGTCTCGGCGCTACCCCAAGCCAACGCCAAGCTCACCGCAATGGGGATCCACGAGCAGGTCGCGATCTACATGGCGACCGGGACAGCAGCCGCCAGTGGACCGGTCAGCTGCACGCCGGCGCCGGGCGCGAACCTCTCGGGGCCGGCGCTCGAGGTGCTCGTGGGCAAGGACGGCACAGAGGTCATCCCCCCCGGCCAGATCGCCGGCGCTACAGGTGCGGGCACCTACCATCTCGGCCACTGCGTCGTCTCGGGTGACAACGGCTCGGGAGGTGGCGGCTCGGGAGGTGGCGGCAGCACAGGCAGCACGGGCGCCGGTTGATCCGGTGGCGGCCGCCCGCGCCAGCGCCCGCCCGCCGGCCCCCCGGCGCGGGCGTCGGCGATGGCGCCCTGCGGCGTCCGCCTGACGCGGATGTGACGCCCGCCACCCGAGCACGTCGTCGACAGCGGCCCGCGTCCGATCCTCCGAATCGGGCCAGAGGTGGGCGTAGGTCTCGAGCGTCTCGCACGCCGAGGCGTGGCCGAGGCGGGCCTGAACGGTCGTCACCGACTCGCCGTGGCGGATCAAGAGCGAGGCGTAGTAGTGACAAAGCGCGTGAAGCCCGGTGCCGGCCGGCGCACCGGCCCGGGCCGCTGCGGGACGCCACCACTCGGAGAATCGTCCACGGTTCACCGGGCGGCCCCGCACCGTGGTGAAGACGAGGCCGTCGTTCAGGTCACCCAAGCCTCAGCGCGCCATGGCGACCCACGAAGGCGTCACTCATCGACTGACGTGGGCTGCTTTGATTGACAATAGGAATGAGTCGAGGAGGTGAACATGTCCGACGTGATCGAGATCGAACGCGGTCACCTTCCGTGGCGTCCTACCAGCTCGTCTGAGCTGGTTTCCGTCCTCCACCGGTATAACCATCCTCTGATGGGTGTCATCCGGCAGCCGAGTGGGACGCACTTCTTCGAGTGCGCGACGGGATGCGACGACTCGCCGGTCAGCGTGTGGAGCTACTGCCACATCACCGAGCATGAGCTGGGCGTCCTCGAGACGTTGGACGTCGCGGGTCTTCAAGCCTTCGTTTTCGAGCTCCTTCGGTCACGTGCCTGCGTGATCGCTCTCGCAGTGAAGGACGAGGGCATCGCGGTTACGGAGCTCGTCGAGGACTTTTCCTCGATCTCGCAGTCGATCCGAGAGCTGTTCAGCAGGTTCGCGTTGTACCGGGAGCGGGTGAGCGTCGCTGACTTCGACGAATCGGCAGTCGGTCGCGACCTGGCCCGAGTGTTGGCCAGCTCCTGATCAAGCCTGCTTTTGGGCGGCTGAATCGCGCCGCCGGAAACGATTCGTTGGCCCTAGCTTCGGTTCCCCTGAATATGGCGCCGCTGGTGGAGCAGGTATCGGATCCCAGGGAACATCAACCGATCACCCGACGAACCACTGTCGGCGCCCGGGAGCCGTGTGCCGCGGATCTGACGCGGAAGGTCGGTAAAAGCCGGTCAGCGCCGGTCAAGGACGGGCAGGCGAAAGCCCTGTTCAGCGGCACTTTCTGAGCATCGCCGCAGGTAGCCGAAGCGCCCTCCCTACTTCCAGCGGAAGTGCACGAACACCCGGCCCCAGTTCTTCGAGTCCTTCTCGACGCGGTGATAGCGAACCTTCACCTCCGGCCGGTCGAGGTAGCGCAGCACGCGCTTCTTCAACTGCCCGGATCCTTTGCCAGGGATGATCTCGACGACCGAGGCCTTGGTGCGCTCTGCCTCGTCGAGGATGGTACGCAGCGCCATGTCGATCTCGCCACCTTTGTTGTAGACGTCGTGGAGATCGAGCTTGAGGCGCACGCTTCCATCATGGCCCCGGCCGGTGCTCTCGTGGCCGGCAGCGAAGGAGGAGAACCGGGAGTCATCGGGGCGGCAGGGCCCGTCGCGGCTGCGATCGAGGCTGGGCGGCCGGAGAGAGTGATCGGCACCTGGACCGCCGTCGACGTCGGGAGCAGGGGTGCCGAGCGCCGTCTACGCCGTGGTCTTCGTCGTCAAGACGGTGCTCAGCCTCTCGAGCAGCTGGGTCCTCGTCTCCTGAATCGAGCGCATCGGCGAGCGCTTCGATCACTCTGAGGCCCTCCTCGGGCCGAGAGCCGCCGTGGCTGGCACGATCGCTCTGCAGCGCCGAGTCGTCGAGCTGCCGGGCGCCGACGCTGCTGCCTACCTGGCCCGGCGCGGACGGGGGATGGCGGTGCTGTTGACGGCGCTCGACTCGAGCGCCGTCAACGTCCCTGCCGAACTGCTGATCCCCGGGGTGGTCCTCGGGCTCAGTGCACGCGCCCTCACCAGCACTTCCTGGGCGCCGGCGACCCACCGACGAGAGCTCTCGACTAGAACTCTCGACTGATGGTGGTCCTGATCTCGCTGCGCCTGATCTCGCTGCGCCTGATCTCGGTGTCGCAGAGACGCCCCCGGTGTCTCTGCGACACGCCCTCGGTCTTCTTTGGGCCGCGACCGGGCGGGGACCTCGGGGCCTCGGCGACGAGGCGGCGATGACCGAGGGGTGGGGCGCTCCCCGGCGGAACCACGACCGTGCTCGTCACGCCGATCGCGGCCGGGCCGAGTCCTTCGGGGAGCAGGCGGACCGCTACGACCGCGTCCGACCGGGCTATCCCGATGCCCTTTTCGACGAGGTGCTCGGACCCGAGCCGGCAAAGCTGTCGGTGCTCGACGTCGGCTGCGGCACCGGCATCGCCGCCCGTTCGATGGCTGCTCGCGGCGCAGCGGTGCTCGGCGTCGAGGTCGACGCCCGGATGGCGCGCCTTGCCAGAGAGCACGGGATCGCCGTCGAGGTGGCGGCGTTCGAGTCCTGGGACCCTGCCGGGCGCAGCTTCGACCGGGTCACGGCTGCGCAGTCGTGGCACTGGATCGACCCCGTCGCCGGTCCAGCCAAGGCGGCCACGGTGCTCGGGCCGTCTGGCCGGCTGTGTCTGTTCTGGAACGTCGGGGAGCAGCCATCCGAGCTCGCCGAGGCGCTCGCCGCGCTCTACCTGCGCCTCGGCACGGGGGTGGCCGCGCCCCGGGTGCAGGCCGGCTACGAGACGCCCAAGCCCGGTGCTGTGTCGCCTTTCGGGATCGAGTCGGAGGCGATCATGGCCTGCCCGCTGCTCACCGGCCCGGTGGTGAGCTCCTTCCCGTGGCGCCGGCGGTACACCCGCGACGAGTGGCTCGAGCAGGTGGTGACCCACAGCGACCACGCCACGATGCCGGCCGAGCAGCGCGAGCGACTCCTCGGCGAGGTGGGGCGGGTGATCGACGACTTCGGCGGCTCGTTCGAGATGAGCTACACCACCTGGCTCCTCTCGGCGAGCTGTCGTTCGAGCTCGCCGAGCACGCGGTAGCAGTCGAGGACGTCGGTGATCCTCGAGAGCGGATCTCGGCCCTCGAGGATGGCGGCGACGAACTCGCGGTCCTGGAGCTCGATCCCGTTCATCGAGACGTCGACCGTGGACACGTCCACCGTCTCGCCGCGGCCGGTCACGAGATCGTCGTAGTTGGCGATGTAGGTGCCGTTGTCGCAGATGTAGCGGAAGAACGTGCCGAGCGGCCCTTCGTTGTTGAAGCTGAGCGAGAGCGTGCAGAGCTTGCCGCTGCCGGTGGCGAGCTGGATCGACATGTCCATGGCGATGCCGAGCTCGGGGTGGATCGGCCCCTGCGCGGCGTTGGCGAGCGCGACCGGCTCGCCGCACTGGTAGGCGAAGAGGTCGACGGTGTGGGCGGCGTGGTGCCAGAGGAGATGGTCGGTCCAGCTCCGTGGCTGGCCGAGGGCGTTCATGTTCGTACGGCGGAAGAAGTACGTCTGCACGTCCATCTGCTGGATCGACAGCTCCCCGGCGCCGATCCGGCGGTGCATCCACTGGTGCGAGGGGTTGAAGCGGCGGGTGTGGCCGACCATGCAGATCTGGCCGGACTCCTGCTCGACGCGGGCGACCTCGAGCGCGTCGCTCCAGCTGTCGGCGAGCGGGATCTCCACCTGGACGTGCTTGCCGGCCTGCATGACGGCGATCGCCTGGGAAGCGTGCAGCTCGGTCGGCGTGGCCAGGATGACGGCGTCGACGTCGTCGCGCCCGAGCACCTCCTCGAGCTCGGTGGTCGCCTGGCTCGCCCCGTACTTGGCAGCGACCTCCTCGGCTTGCTCGAGCCGGCGGCTGACGACCGAGGTGACCTCGACGCCGTCGATCAGCGCCAGGGCGTCGAGGTGCTTGATCCCGAAGGCGCCGGCCCCTGCCAGTGCGATGCGCATCGATGCTCCTTTCCTTCGTCGCAGTGAGCAGACTGTCCCGCCGCCCCCGCCTGTCCCGCCGCCCCCGCCGCCGCCCCCGATGGCGGCGGCACCTTGTCTCAGGTCGGCCAGCCCGCCTCGAGCACGAGATGACCGACGGCGGTGTTCGAGGCCGGCACGTGGTAGACGCGGTGCAGCTCCTTCGGGTGCGCTCCGAGCGCCCCGCGCATCACGAGCCACATCACGAGCTCGATCCCCTCCGAGCCGGCTTCGCGCAGGTACTCGATATGGGGGATCTGTCGCAACGCCTCGGGCTCGGCGGTCATCTTCTCCAAGAAGGCGTTGTCGAACGGGGCGTTGATGAGGCCAGCCCGCATGCCCTGCAGCTGGTGGCTCATCCCGCCGGTGCCCCACACCTGCACGTCGAGGTCCTCGGGGTAGCTGGCGACGGCCCGCCGGATCGCCTCGCCGAGGGCGTAGCAGCGGTTGCCGGTCGGCGGCGGGTACTGCACGACGTTCACCGCCAGCGGCACGACCCGCACCGGCCACCGCTCGGGCTGGCCGAACAGAAGCGACAGCGGCACCGTGAGGCCGTGGTCGACCGACATCTCGTTGACGACGGTCATGTCGAACTCGTCGAGGATGAGCTGCTCGGCGAGATGGCAGGCGAGCCCGCCGTGCCCCTCGACCACCGGCACCGGGCGCGGCCCGAGGCCCTCGTCGGCGATCGGGTAGCTCTCGGCGCAGCCGATGGCGAAGGTCGGGATCATCTGCAGGCTGAAAGCCGAGGCGTGGTCGTTGTAGACGAGCAGGACCACATCAGGTGTGTGGTCGGCGATCCAGGCCTTCGACCACTCGTAGCCGGCGAACACCGGTGCCCAGTACTGCTCGCGGGTGCGACCGCGGTCGATCGCCGCCCCGATCGCCGGCACGTGGCTCGTCGCCACCCCGGCGGTGACCCGTGCCACCGCTACCGCCCCTCGCGGATCGACCGGAGCCCCTCGGGCGAGCGGCCCCCGGCGAGCATCATCGCGGCGTACTCCTCCTGGCTCATCCCGGTCATCGAGCTCGCCGCCTCCTGGAAGCTCGACCCGTCGGCGAGGAAGATCTTGGCGAGGAAGTAGATGTTGCCGCCCTCGGCGATCGCCGCGTTGTAGTCCCGCCGAAGAACCGCCTGCTTCTGCGCCTCGGTCATCGGCCACTCGTCGAGATAGGCGCGCTCGTCGGCGGTGAACCGGGTCCGGTTCTCCGGCTTCATCAGGCTCATGCAGAACTGGTTGAGGTGATAGCCGAGCCGCGAGCGCTCGGCCGTGAACACCGTCGTGCCGGGAATGTCGTCGAGATCGGGCGCCTGGCTCATCGGCTCGTCCAGTACAGCCGCGTCGGGTTGTCGACGAGCAGCCGGCGCTGCAGCTCGGGGGTGGGGGCGAGCCGCGGGAGGAGATCGACGAGCGTGCCGTCGTCAGGCATGTGCGAGGTCATGTTCGGGTGCGGCCAGTCGGTGCCCCACAGCACCCGGTCGGGGAAGGACTCGACGACGCGCCGAGCGAAAGGGACGAAGTCGTCGTAGCCGGGCGGCCCGAGCACAGAGAGCCGCTCGGCGCCGGTCGTCTTGGCGACGACGTTCGGGTTCTCTTCCATCAGCTCGAGGAAGAGCCCGAATTCCGGGCCGTCCACGGGCTTGGAGGTGTCGGGCCGGCCGAGGTGGTCGACGAGCACCGTCGTCGGCAGCGAGGCGAAGAAGTCGTAGCGCTCGGCGAGGTCAGCGGCCTCGAAGTAGACGACGACGTGCCAGCCGAGCGGGGCGATGCGCTCGATGACGCGGTGGTAGTAGGCGTCCGGCTGCGGGTCGACGAGGCGGCGGACGTAGTTGAAGCGCACGCCGCGGACGCCCGCCTCGTGCAGCTCGGACAGCTCGCCGTCGCTCACCCCCGGCTCGAGGCTGGCGACACCTCGAGCCCGGTCGCCCGCTGCGCGCAAGGCATCTACCAGCGCTGCGTTGTCGGTGCCGTGACAGGTCGCCTGCACGATCACGTTGCGCTCGAACCCGAGGAGGTCACGCAGCTCGAACAGCGCGTCCTTGCCGGCGTCACAGGGCGTGTACTTCCGCTCCGGGGCGTAGGGGAACAGCTCGCCCGGGCCGAAGACGTGGCAGTGCGAGTCGACCGCTCCGGGGGGCAGCACGAACGAGGGCGGCGAGGGCGAGGGGTCGTAGACGAGCCACCCGGGGTCCATCGTGAACTGAGCCACCGCCCGCTCCTCGCGCCGCCCGGCTCAGCGTCCCGCCGCGGCGATCCGGGCCTCGAGACGCGGGTAGACCCGGCGGGCGTTGGCGGAGTAGACGAGCTCGGCCTGCCCCGGCGCGAGGCCGAGAGCATCCACGTAGCGGCGGGTGTCGTCGAAATGGTGACCCGTCTCGGGGTCGATGCCGCGCACCGCCCCGACCATCTCCGAGCCGAAGAGGATGCTCGACGGCTCGATCACCTCGAACAACAGGTCGATCCCGGGCTGGTGGTAGACGC
>DAHUZG010000086.1 GCA_027306715.1 Acidimicrobiaceae bacterium | reverse complement strand
GCCGTCCATCGACAGCTCGTTGAGCTGGGTCGACGCCTGGGCGAAGAGCTGGTTGAGGAGCGGGTCGGAGTAGCCGAGCACGTCGGCGGTGACGCTCCCGGCCCGCCCCTGCTCGGGCTCGCTCCCGTTGCCCGGCGGGAGCGCCGGGAAGCTGACCTCGGGCGGGACGGTCGTCGTGGTGGTCGAGCTGGTCGAGCTGCCGGCCGTGCTCGAGCTAGTGGTCGAGGAGACCGCCAGCGAGCTCCCCGGGACGAGGGTGCTCGAGGGAAGCGTCGCCGGCGACAGCGCCGTCGGCGCCGCCTCGATCGGGACCGACCGCAGAGGGAGCACGGGGTTCAGGTAGTAGCGGGCGTTCTCCGCCGGATAGGGCGACAGCAGGTAGGGGGCGAGCGCCAACTGGTAGGCGCCCTTCGGCAGGACGGCGCCGAGCAGCTGGCTGCGGGGGACGTTGTGGACGTCGAGCACGATGCCGACGTCGAGCAGCTGGGCCTGCAGGAGGGCCTCGAGCTGGACGACCAGGGTGCTGTCGGTCGGGCCGACAAGGTGGAGCACGAGCGGCGCGCCGGCAGGGCTGCGGGCGATCCCGTTGGCGTCGAGCTGGTAGCCGGCGGCCGCCAGCAGCTGCAGCGCCTCGCTGTCGTCGACGGCGGAGTAGGCGCCGCTGTTGCCCTGGCTGTCCGGGGCGCCGACGAGGAAGAGGCGGTTGCCGCTGAGCGGCACCGCCGGGGCGTTGAAGTCCACCGTGTCGGCGGCGAGCTCCGCCCGGTTGACCGCCTTGGCGATCGCCTCGCGGACGAACAGCGACGAGACCACCGGCCCGTCCAGGTTGAAGGCGAGCTGCCAGAGCATCGGCGAGGCGTTGACCTGCTCGCGAAGGTCCGTGCTCGCCCAGACCGTCTCGTCGAGGGCCCGGCTCGGAGAGAGCTCGGCGAGGTCGATGCTGCCCTGCTCGAGACCGGCGATCAGGGCCGCCCGTGAGCTGACGACCTCGAACACGATCCGGTCCAGCCGGGGCGGCGCTCCCCACCAGTGGGGATTGCGCACAAGGACGAGCCGCTTGCCGGGAACGACGCCGGCGACCAGGTACGGGCCTCCGGAGAGAAGGTGGGCCGGGTCAGGCCCGGCGAAGCCCTGCACCCAGCCGTACCGCTCGGCGACGTGCGCCGGGACGAGCCCGGAGAAGAGCGCCTCCCACTGGGCGCAGGGGTGGCGGAAGGCGACCGTCACCACCTTGCCGCGGCTCGAGCCCTTGATCGAGGCGATGTCCTCGTAGCCGTCGTAGGGATCCGTGGCCGGCAGCCCGGAGCCGTAGGCAAGCTGCGCGTGCCACTCCTCGATGAAGTCGGCGGCGGTGATCGGCACCCCGTCGGACCAGGAGGCGTCCTTGGCGATGGTGTAGACGACCACCTGCGGGTTCACCCCGACCAGCTCGGCCGAGTCGAAGCCGGTCGCCGGCTGCTCGGTGCCGCCCGGCCCGATCACAAAGGGCGACGGCCAGAGCTGGGCGGTGACCATCGCCGTCGCCGCCCCGGTGCCGGTCGGAGCGTTCGGGTTGAACTGGTCCGGGAGCGACGGCACGGCGACGACGACGGTGCCGCCCTTCACCAGCTGCGGCGCTCCGCCCGGCGTCGTCGTCGTGCTCGTGCTCGTGCTCGTGCTCGTCGTGCTCGTGCTCGTGCTCGTCGAGGAGCCGGCGGCGCTCGCCCG
>DAHUZG010000064.1 GCA_027306715.1 Acidimicrobiaceae bacterium | reverse complement strand
CTCGTACCTCGCCCCCGAGCGCTGCCCGAGAGCGGCGGCGATGGCCTCGGCGGTCCGAAGCGCCCTCCCGAGCGGGCTCGAGACGACGCGCACGACCGACAGCTCGGGGTCGCTCGCCAGCGCCGAGGCGAGGCGCCCGGCCTGACGCTCGCCGCGGGCTGTCACGGGAGACTCGCTCCGGCCGACGTGGCGCCGCTCGGTGTTGGCGACGCACTCGACGTGCCGCGCGAGAACGAGCATCATCGCTCTCACTCAAGCACGTCGCGCCGCCGGCTGCGCTGCGGGGCCGGCGCCGCCGGCTCAGACCCAGTATCGGACGGCTGCGGCGATCCCGACGAGGACGACGACGGCCCGGAACACCCGGGGGTCGACGCGGCGCACGAGGCGGGCCCCCGCCGCCGCCCCGGCGATGCTCGTCACCGCCATCAGCGCGGCGTAGACCCAGTCGACCTTCCCGGAGAAGGCGAAGAGCGCCGCCGCGACGACGTTGATGACGAACGCCAGCGCCTGCTTGACGACGTTGGTGCGGACCAGGTTGGCCTCGGTGAAAAGCCCGAGCACCGCCAGCAGCAGGATGCCGAGGCCCGCCCCGAAGAAACCCCCGTACACCGAGCAGGCGAAGACCGAGAGGCGCAGCCCGGTTCCGGCGCTCAGCGTCGCCGTCGCCGGGTCGGTGATCGCCGGGTCGGTGATCGCCGGGTCCGTGATCGCCGGGCCGGCCGTGGCGGCCGGTGAGCGCCCGACCAGGCGCTTCAGCCGATCCTGGGCGAGCAGCAGCACGCAGGCGAGGAGGATGAGGTAGGGGACGGCCGTACGGAAGGCCGCCGCCGGGATCGTGAGCAGCAGCACCGAGCCGCCGAGGCCACCCGCTGCTGCGACGACGAGCAGCGAGCGCACGGCGCGTGCCTGACCGGCGAGGTCGGCCCGCTGGGTATAGGTGCCCGACAGCATCCCCGACGAGAGCGCCACGGTGTTGGTGACATTCGCCGACACCGCGCTCAGCCCGAGTCCCTGAAGCGTCGGGAAGGAGATGATCGTGCCGCCGCCGGCCATGGCGTTGACGCCGCCGGCGAGAAGGCCGGCGGCGGAGACCGCCAGGTCGGCGAGGACGGCGTTCAGCGCGGCCTCCGCTCAGCAGGCGGCGAGGTCGACGGCAGCCGCCCCCGTCACGCGCTCCAGCTCGCCGGCGCCGCGCGCCGCGCCAGGGCTGAGCTCGCTCATCGAGCGAGTATGGACCCGCACGGCCGGCGCGCACCAGCACCGGCGAGGCCGGTGACGGGGGCCGGGTAGCATCTCTGAGGAGCTGCGGCTGCCGGGCGGGGTCGCGACCTCGGTGCGGCACGACCGCTGTTGCGTGCAAGCTCGCATGCCGCGGCGCAGGAAAGGACGAGGTCTGGGTGAGCGCTCGGGAAGCGTCATGAGCGCGCCCCTGACGGGCCGCACCCGGGACGACCGGAGCGACGTCGCCGCCGGGATCACGGTTGACTCGGTGAGCAAGCGCTTCCGCCACGACCGCCTCCTCGTCGAGGCGCTCGACCGGGTCAGCCTCGACGTCGCTGCGGGGGAGTTCGTCGGCGTCATCGGGCCGAGCGGGTGCGGCAAGTCGACCCTCATCCGGCTGATCGGCGGGCTGGCGGAGCCGGACGGTGGCTCGATCCGGGTCGGCGGCATGCCGCCGGCCGAGGCGCGGGCGGAGAAGCTCTTCGGCCTCGTCCCGCAGTCCCCGTCGCTGCTGCCCTGGCGGAGCGTTCTCGACAACGTCACCCTGCTGCGCGACGTCGGCCGCCGCACGAGCGGCTGGCGCGACCCGATGGCGCTGCTCGGACAGGTCGGGCTGGCCGAGTTCGCCTCCTCCCTGCCGAAAGAGCTGTCCGGCGGGATGCAGCAGCGGGTGAGCCTCGTGCGGGCCTTCGCCCTCGGGGCGCCCGTGCTGCTGATGGACGAGCCGTTCGCCGCTCTCGACGAGATCACCCGCCAGCAGATGCGCTACCAGCTGCTCGACGTCTGGGAGGCGACGAGGGCAACGGTCGTCTTCGTCACCCACAGCATCCCCGAGGCGGTCATCCTCTCCGACCGGGTCGTGACGATGGCGGCACGGCCGGGGCGGGTGATCGACGTCGAGGAGATCTCGCTGCCTCGCCCGCGCCACGAGGAGATGGAGTTCGAAGCCGAGTTCGCCGCCCACGCCATCGGGCTGCGCCGGGCGCTCCGCTCGGGATGGGCGTGACGGCCGGCATCGGCACCGGCGCGGCGGCACCGGGGCCGGGGGGCGCGGGCGAGAGCGATCCGATCGACGCCGGCCTCGGCGACCTCAAGACGCCCGCTCGAGGCGACCTCCGCGGACGCAGCGCCGGCACGGGCTGGCGCGGCGCCGGCGGTGTCGTCGCCGCCGGCGCCGTGCTCGCCGTGCTTCTCGGGATCTGGCAGGTGCTGGTCGATCTCACCCACACCCCGGCGATCGAGATCGCCACCCCCTCGGCGGCCTTTGCCGCCATCGCGGACAACCCGGGCTACTTCGCCTCGAACGCCGGGTGGACGCTCGAGGAAGCGGCGCTCGGCTTCGTCGTCGCCTTCGTCGTGGCGATCTCGAGCGCGGCGCTCATCGTGCACTCACGGCTGGCGGATAGGGCCCTCAGCCCGCTCATCACGGTGCTCCAGGTCACGCCGATCCTGGTGCTGGCTCCCCCGCTCGTGCTGATCCTCGGCATCGGCATCGCCCCACGCGTCGTCGAGGCCGCCCTTGTCACCTTCGTCCCGCTCGCTCGCAATGCCGTCGAGGGCTTCGGCTCTGTCGATCGCGACACCCTCGAGCTGATGCGCTCGGTCGATGCCACGCGACGGCAGATCTTCAGGAGCCTGCGACTGCCGAACAGCGCTCCGTACCTCGTGACGGGCGTCAAGATCTGTGCCCCGCTCGCCCTTATCGGCGCCGTCATCTCCGAGTTCCAGCAGTCGTCCGCCGGCCTCGGTTACGTGATGATCAGCGCCTACGGCTACTACAAGGTGTCGGACGTCTACGCCGCCGTCTTCGTGCTGATGTTCCTCGGCGTCTGCGCCGTCGGGGCGGTGACCGCCGTCGGCAAGCGCTACTTGCGCTGGCGGGGGTGACGAGCGACGTCTTTGCGGGAACGTCGCTCGGCGCGCCGGCGCCGGACCCTGCACACACCCAGGGCGACTGGCAGGGCGACTGGCAGGGCGACTGCCCGGGCGGGTAACAATCTTCTCGTGGCACTGAAGAGCCGATCCTCGACGACGCCTGAGACCAAGCCCGCTGCGGGAGCCCGCGCCTCGGGCAGAGCCGGCGCAGAGAGCCCGGCACGCGGCAAGCAGAAGGCGTCGGGCGCCGCCGCCGCCCCGAAGAAGACCCTGCGGGCACGCGCCAAGGCGATGCCCGGGCGGGTGATCGGGCGCACCCCGTGGCTGCGACGTCGCTACGCCCGGATGATGCTGCGCAGCATCGCCAAGCGACGGCGCAAGGGCAAGCCGCTCCCCGCCGAGCTGCTGCGCCTCGAGCGCGACCTCCGCGGCCTGGCTCCGGGCCAGCGCGAGCGAGCCGTCGAGCAGGCCCTCGAGCTCAGCGCGACACCGCAGGAAGCTGCCAACCGGGCGATGCGGCGGGCCTCCTCCCGGCCGGAGCGCCACAGCGGCAAGGGGACCGGCCGGCGCCCCGGGCAGCCGCCCGGCCAGCCACGCCCCCGCCTGAAGCCCTAGGTGCTCGACCACCCACCGATCGCGGCCTCGACGCTCGCCGCGCGATAAGCCCCGCGAGATGAGCCCCGCGAGATGAGCTTCGGGGACTTCTCCGGACTCGTCGACCCGCCCCTCTACATCGTCACGGCGTCAGCCGGCGGGGAGCGCAGCGGATGCCTCGTAGGGTTCGCCACGCAGTGCAGCATCCACCCGCCACGCTTCCTCGTCTGTCTCTCGGTGGTCAACCACACCTACCGGGTGGCGGCGCGAGCCGGGGTGCTCGGCGTCCACCTGCTGGCCGCTGACCAGCACGGGCTCGCTGCGCACTTCGGCGAGCGGACCTCTGACGAGGACGACAAGTTCGCCGGCATCGCGTGGCATCCGGGACCGCACGGGGCACCGCTGCTCGACGCCGCGAGGGCGGCCTTCGAAGGGCGGGTCGTCCAGCGCCTCCCTCTCGGCGATCATCGCGGGCACCTCCTCGAGCCCCTCGACGAGACCGTGACCGGCGCTGCGGCCGCGCTGCGGTCACAGCAGTCCGCCGGAGGGCCAGCAGGGCGCCAGCTGCGGCTGCAGGACGCGGCCACCCTCGAGGCCGGGCACCCGGCGGACGAGACGGCGCCCGGCGCCGGTGCCGGATAGCGCCTCTGTGCGCTCTCGGCGCCCGGCCCTCGCCAGGTGATGCGCCGAGCGCCCTGGACCGGTATTACCCGTCCACCGGTGATGCGGCACACGGGTAATTGCACGGGTAATACGGGTAACACAGGCAATACGGGTAATGCGGAGCCGTGCGCCGGCACGATCAGGATCGCTCGGAGGTGACAGATGGTCGCTGAGCTCACGCCAACAGACGAGCCAGGGCGCCTCGCTGCCCTCCGGCGCTACGACATCCTCGACTCGCCACCGGACGGGGCCTTCGATCGCATCACCGCCGTCGCCGCTCGCCTGTTCGGGGCTCCGATCGCCATCGTCAGCCTGGTGGACACCGACCGGATCTGGTTCAAGTCGCACCATGGCATCGATGCCGAGCAGGTCGACCGCGAGCCCGGCCTGTGCGCGTCGGCGATCCTCCAGGACGATCCCTGGGTGGTCACCGACGCCAGCACCGACCCGCGGACGCTGGCGAACCCGCTCGTCGCCGGCTCGCTCGGCTTGCGCTTCTACGCCGGCGTGCCACTCAGGACCCACGACGGCTTCAACCTCGGAACGCTCTGCGTCATCGACCACGCGCCGCGCCAGGTCTCGCCCTCAGAGGTGGCGATCCTCGGCGATCTCGCCTCGGTGGTGATGGACGAGATCGAGCTGCGGCTCTCGGCTCGGCACAGCATCGCTCTCGAGTCGGCGCTCCGCCCTAGCGCCGAGGAGACCGCCCGCGTGCTGCAGGAGGGCCTCCTTCCCTCCGAGCTGCCCGAGGTTGCCGGGCTCGCGATCGCGGCCCGCTACCACGTCGCCGACGACGGCGAGGTCGGCGGTGACTTCTACGACGTCGTACCCACCGAGAACGGATGCGTGGCCTTCGTCGGCGACGCCTGCGGCAAAGGGATCGGCGCCGCGACCCTCACCGGCCGGGCGCGCTGGGCACTGCGCACCCTCGCCCTTGCCGGCGACACGCCGGCACACATGCTCGACCGGCTCAACTGCGTCCTCGTCGGTGACGAGACCCGCGGACCCCGGCGCTACTGCACCGTCGCCCTCGCCTCGCTGCAGCGCCACCCCGGCGAGACGGGCGGCGAGGTTGTCGCCCGTCTCGCCCTCGCCGGGCAGCCGGCTCCCCTCGTCGTGCGAGCCGCCGGCGTGCTCGAGTCGGTCGGGCGCAGCTCGCCGATCGTCGGGTGGCGGGCCGGCGCCTGCTACGACGACGTCGAGCTCACGCTGCGGCCCGGCGACGTCCTCGTGCTCTACACAGACGGGCTCGTCGAGGCCATCGCCGGGCACGGCAGCGGCGACGACGCTCCGCTGCGCGCCGTGCTGCGGCCCCTCGCCGGCGAGCCCCCCGAGGTAGTGGCGGCGCGGCTGGACGCCGCCCTCGGCGTCCGTCCGTGGTCCGACGACGCCGCCTACCTCGTGGTCGGCGTGCGGTGAGCACGCCGGGGCTGACGACGAGCAGCCGGTCGAGCGGCAGTGAGCTGCGGTTCTCTGTCGCCGGCGAGCTCGATATCGCCACCGAGGAGGAGCTCACCGGCGCCGTCGGCGAGGTGCTGGCAGAACGGAGGCCGAGTCGCCTGGTGCTCGACCTGGCCGCGCTGTCGTTCATCGACTCCTCGGGGCTGCGAGCCCTGCTGCGCTGCCAGCAGCTGGCGGAGCAGAGCGAGGTGGAGCTGCTGCTGGCAGTCGGCGACGGAGCCGTACGCCGGCTCCTCGACATCGCCGGCATCGCCTCCTGGTTCTCTTATGCCTGAGCGGCTGTACCGGAGAGGCGCAGCCGGCGGCCACGGCGCGCAGCAGCTGGTCCAGTCGGGGTGGGCGACCCCGCTCCGGCGCCGTCGGGCAAGCGCTAGCGCGGCTGCAGGCGGGCGCCGGCGTCGAGACGGACGACCTCGGCATTGATGTAGCTGTTGCGAACGAGCTCGAGCACGAGCGTGGCGAACTCGTCCGGGCGCCCGAAGCGCTGCGGGAAGACCGTGTCGCGCTGCAGCCGGCTCTTCAGCTCGGCGACGGGGTCGCTCGCTGGGGGCGCTGCTGCCGGCGAAGTCGCCGCGGCACTGCTCCCGCCGCGCACGGCCGCCGCCGGATTGCCGGCGAAGTCGTAGATCGGAGTGTCGATCAGCCCGGGAGCGATGGTGTTCACCCTGATCCCGACTACGCCGAGGTCCCGGGCGATCGGCAGGGTCATGCCGACGATCCCGCCCTTCGAGGCCGAGTAGGCGGCCTGGCCGATCTGGCCGTCGAAGGCGGCGACAGAGGCGGTGTTGACGATCACGCCGCGCTCGCCGTCGGCGAGCGGCTCGGTGCGGCTCATCGCGCTGGCGACGAGGCGGATGACGTTGAAGGTACCGACAAGGTTGACGGCGATGACGCGCTCGAAGCGCTCGAGCGAGTGGGCGGTCTCGAAGCTGCCGTCACGGCCGACGGTGCGGCCGCCGTGGATGATCCCGGCGCAGTTGACAAGGACCCGCAGCGGCCCCGTCGCCGAGGCCCGCTCGATCGCCGCCACCACGTCGTCGGTGCTCGTCACGTCGGCGCGCACGAAATGGCCGCCGATCTCCTTGGCCAGCCGCTCGCCCGCCTCCTCCTGCAGGTCGACGGCGGTCACCCGGGCGCCGCCGGCGGCAAGTGCACGCGCCGTCGCCGCGCCGAGCCCCGACGCCCCGCCCGTGACGAGCGCAGCAACTCCCTCGATCTCCATCGGTCCTCCGTCTCCTGTCGTTGGTGCCGGGACTGCTCAGCCTCGGCCTGTCGGGGCCGCGGACCGAGCCACCGCCTGCCCTGCCGTCTCGGGCAATGGCGGGCTGCCGGGACCGACGCGGCGCCAGTAGATGACCGCGTCCTCGCCGGCGACAGCTTCGGGCACGCGACCGATCTCGCGCCAGCCGAGCTCCTCGTAGAGCCGCCGCGCCGGGTTGGACGCAAAGACGAGATTGAACTGAACGGCGTCGAAGCCCGCCAGCGGTGCCCGCTCGACCGAGTCGGCGACGAGGAGCCGCCCGAGCCCCCGCCGGCGGTAGGCAGCAGCGACGAGGTAGCCGGCGTTGGCGATGTGGGCGCCGCGACCCGGGCTGTTCGGCTTCAGGTAGTAGGCGCCGGCGAGCACCCCGCCGATGCGGGCGACGACGACCACGCTGACTGGGCGCACCCAGGTCTCCTCGAACTGTGACCAGGTGAGCGGCGGAGCGTGCGGGTAGCCCTCGCGGGCGGCGACGACCGCCGAGAACAGCACGAACAGCTGCTGGAGCTCCGCCGCGGAGATCGGGCCGATCGCCAACGGCCCGTCGGCGCTCGCCACGCGCACCGCCGCGGCGACATCTTCCAGAGGGTCGCGACCCGTCACGTCTCGATCCGCTCAGCCGGCGAGCAGCACAGCACGCTCGCTCTGCCCGTATCCCTCGATGCCCTCGGCGAGGCAGCGGCCGGGGGCGACGCAGGTGACGAGCACGATCTCCGACACGGGCTCGGGGACGGGCCCGGCGATCCAGCGCGCCCCGCCGTCGGAGGTGGTCTCGACCACCGGGGTGAGGTGCGCCGCCGTGCCGAGGGCGCCGACGGCGACACAGGACCGCACCGTCGGGCACGAGACGCCGGTGAGCGAATTGCTGCCCGGCACCGGCGCTTCGTGCACCCACTGGGCGCCACCGTCGCTCGTGTGCAGGATGACGCCGTGGCCCTGGACGTCGTTGCCCGTCGACCCGGTCGCCCAGCACTGCGCTGCTGTCGGGCAGGAAACGCTGTAGAGATTGAAGATCCCGCCCCCGACGGGCTCGGAGACCCACCGCCTCCCGCCGTCGAGGGACCCGCCCGCCGCCGCCGCCGGGCCGCACTCCACTCCTCCCCCGCTCCTCGGATGGCAGTCGGTGAAGGCGAAGCCCACCGTCTGGCAGGCGCCGGGGGCGCCGCACGAGGTCCCGTTCATCTGGGCGCCCGAGGTCATCGGCAGCGCCGACACGCTCCAGGCGGTGCCGGCGTCGGCGGTCGTGAGCGTCACGGGGCCCGTCGAAGCCTGCCCCGTCGGCGCCTCGGTACAGCCCGGCCCGCAGCTCGGCGGCGTGCTCGAGGTCTTCGGCAGGAACCCGCCGCCGACCGCCGCGCACCAGCCCGTGCCGCGACAGGAGACGCTGAAGAGCTGGTTGTCGACGCCCGGCCCGACCGGGGCCGGCAGCGTCAGCTGCGACCAGCTGCCGCCCCCGTCGACGGTCCGGAACGCGACGCCGGCCGAACGCCGCCCGAGCACTCCTGAGTAGCCGACGACCAGGCACTCAGAGGTGGTGCCGCACGAGATGCTGGGAAGGTAGGTGGCGTGGCCGGGAAGGTGCTCGACCGACCACGCCGAGCCGCCGTCGTCGGTGGCCAGCACGCCGGCTCCGCCGCCCGACCGGCTGCCGAAGGGCACCCAGCATCGCGACGGGCCGACGCAGGCGATCTCGCCGTAGTAGCGCGTCGAGGACAGGGTCGCCGGCAGCAGCCGCCAAACCGCCGGCGCCCGGGGGATCACCTGTGCCCTCCCCGCACCGAGCGCCACGACAGCCAAGAGAACAAGCGCCAGCAAGGTGCTGGACAAGGTACGACGAGTCGCCATCAAGTCCTCCCCGTGCGCCGCGAGGCGCGTCGCCGCGAGGTTACGCGACCTGGTCGATCCCGCACCTGCCGAACGACCTCATGCCCCGCCCGGGTCCGGGCGGGCCGGGTCCGGGCGGCCATCGGCTGTCGCTTGCGGCGGCATCGAGCGCTCGAGCTGTCGGGCCGCCTGCGCCTCGAGCTCGGCGAGGCGCCACCAGGGCACCGTGAAGCCCGGCGGCAGGCTCCGGACCCCGAGCTGCTCGGCCCGGGCGCGATTGTCGGCCACGCTCAGCTCGACGCGGCGATCCTCCCGAGGTCCCTCCCGTTGCAGCTGGCGAGACCACTGGAGCACGACCGCCGCCAGGCACAGGCCGCTCACGGTCATCGACAGGATCCAGAAGGTCTCGCCTGCGGCCCGGGTGGCTGCGAGGGTGGTGCCCGGCGCGATCGGGCGGGTCATCCCGGCGATGGCGATGCCGAGGAAAGCCTCGAAGGGCATGCCGGCGAGCAACGACGCCACCCGGACGGCGTAGGACCGGCGCCGGCGGGCCGGATCGGGCCCGAGGAGCGGCCAGAAGTAGAGACAGCCGACGAGGACGCTCCAGAGGTGGGTCGCCTCGTGGAGCAGCGGGTGGCCGAGCGAGTACCGGTAGAGGGGGGTCAGGAAGTACCCGTACATCGTCGCCAGGTAGAGGAGCCAGGTGACGACCGGGAAGGTGAGCAGGGCCGCCGCGCGGCTGTGCGCGACCCCGACTATTCGCAGCTGGAGGGGCCGGCCGGTGGCCTGGATCGCCAGCGTGACCGGTTCGCCGAGGGCGAGCAGCGGCGGAGCGACCATCATGAGCAGCACGTGCTGGACGACGTGCGCGGTGGGGTCGACGTCGTCGTAGGCCGCAAG
>DAHUZG010000059.1 GCA_027306715.1 Acidimicrobiaceae bacterium | reverse complement strand
GACCTGATCGCCGGCGTGGCGGGCGTCGACGTGGCGCCGTCCACGGCGCTCGTCGCCGGAGCCGGGTGACCTCGAGCGGCGAGCAGAGCACGGCTCGCCCACGTGCCCGTTCCGATGTCCTGCGCGCTGACTTCGACGACGACACCGTCCTGTTCGATCCGGTCGGCCGGCACCTTCTCGTGTTGAACCACAGCGCGGCCCTTGTCTGGTCCTGCTGTGACGGCTCGGGTTCGGTTGACGAGATCGCCGACGACATCGCCGAGGCGTATGGGCTTGCCCGCGAAGCCTTGCGAGAGCAGGTGGAATCACTTGTCGTCACATGGCGGGGCCAGGGACTGCTCAAAGAAAGCTGCTGAAAACTAGCGCGGGACCCCTCGTCCGCGATGACTCAAACGGACTAGCCTTTCCCGGTGCGGCTGTTCGGTGCCAACGTGGGCTTCCGCCGTCGCACGCCGAAGTACCCGCGACAGCATCCCCACCGAACTGCTCTGATCGGAGTCGGGGCAGGGGTGACCGGAGCGGTCGTCGTCCTCGCCCTGGCGATCACGCTGATGCGCCACACCCCCGCCGCCAGCCGGCAGGGCCCGGGAGGCTCGCAGGTCGCCAGCTCGGCGCGGCACGGCGTCACGCTGCCGCCCGGGGCTGCGGGTCCTACCGGCGGCTCCTCGGCACCGGCTGGCTCGGCAGCGGGAGCCTCCGGAGCGACCGGCATCCCGACGCTTGTCACGTTGCCGCCGTTCTCGAGCAGCGGCTCTCGCGGATCGCATCGTTCGCGCCGGCCGGGCCACGGCTCCGGCGCGGCGTCGAGCTCCGCAGCGGGCTCGGCTGCCGGCAAGTCCGCTACAAGCGCTGCACTGTCCGGCGCCGGCGCCACGAACGGGGCCTCGACTTCCTCGAGCATCGGCCCGACACGCTCGACGAGCCATGGCGGGCATCGCAGCGCCGTGAGACGCTCGGGCGGCTCGAGCCATGGCTCGACGAGGCGCGCCTCGAGCGCCTCTCGCCGGAGCGCCTCATCGAGGTCCTCGGGCCCCGCTCGCCACAGCTCCAGCTCCACGAGCGGACACTCGGACGTGACCCGGCCAGGAGGAGCCGGCAGGCCGACGACGGCAATCTCGACAACGACAAGTCGGCGCACGAGACGCAGCGCCCACGCCGTCACGAGCTCGCAGGCAAAGCGGCCCTCACGCCGTAGGACGAGCAAAAAGCACAGCAGATCGGTGACCAAGCCGAGCACGACGCTGCCGCCCTCCGAGGTGACGGCGGCGTCCTCGACAGCGGGCGGCGGCAGCTCGCCGGTCAGCCCACTCACCACCTCGTCGACGACCGCTTTCCCGAACGGGCCAGCGGGCACGACGACGACAGCGGCGCCGCGCTCCCCCGGCACGACGACGACACTGGCGCCGAGAAGCTCGAGCACGACGACGACCCTGGAGCAGACGAGCTCCAGCACGACGACGACCGAGCCGACCACGACGACGTCGACGACCACGACGACAACGACCCCGACGACGTCGACGACAACGACGACAACGACGACAACGACCACTGCGGCGCCGATCCTCGGCGGCGGCAGCACGACGACGCTGCTCGGGCTGCTGCTGGTCGGCTGAGGCCCCCCTACCCGGCCATCCGCCGCTTCGGGCCCGCGAGCTGCCGGCCGAGCTGCCTCCCGTCGAGCTCGCAGCAGGCAGGCGGCGAGGTCGACGCGCTCGAGGCGACGAGGGACGCCTCAGCTCTTCTTCGGCAGTGGTGACAGCAGCCCGGCGACCGCGGCGCCGGCAAGCAGCGCCACCGCGGCGGCACCCACCACGATCGCGGCGACGAGCGTGCCGGCATGCGACGCGCCGAGCCCGCACAGCCCGAGCGCCAGCTGGAGCGACCCGGCAACGAGCGCGATCGCGCCCACCCGCCAGCCGCGAGCCGCCAGCCGGTCGTAGCTGTGGCCGCGGTCGCCGGCGAGCAGCGGCAGGCCGGAGCGCTGCCGGCGGATGATCGCCCACCCGACCTCGGCCGCCGGGACAGCGACACAGAGGCAGGCGCCGAGCGAGGTGGCCGCCGGGGTGCCCGAGCGCCAGGACTCGACCACGAGCAGGGCGAGCACCGTCCCGAGCAGGTAGGACCCGGCGTCGCCGAGGTAGATCCGCGCCGGCGGACGGTTGTAGAGGAGGAACCCGGCGACGGCTCCGAGCGCCGCCAGGGCGCCGAGGCGGCCGCTCCCGCCGAGGAGCAGGGCGAAGCCGGCACAGCACCCGGCGACGATGCTCCCGGCGAGCCCGTCGAGCCCGTCGAGCAGGTTGACGCCGTTCACGAGCAGCAGCTCGACGGCGACGACGAGCGGCCAGCCGGCGGCCCCGAGCCGCGTCGGGAGCGCCCAGGCGAGCGCCACCCCGGCGCCGAGCTCGCCGAGGACGCGCACCCCGACGGGGAGGTCGCGCCAGTCGTCGCCGGCTCCGAGGGCGAAGGCGACGGCGAGGGGCAGCACCACCGCCACCGGCAGCTCGCCGCCAAGCACGCGCGTCCAGCCCGAGGCGAGCAGGCCCGCCAGGACCGCGAGACCGCCGAGGTAGGGGATCGCCACCTGCTGCACCTTGAGCGGCCCGGGCCGGTCGCCCAGG
>DAHUZG010000057.1 GCA_027306715.1 Acidimicrobiaceae bacterium | reverse complement strand
GCTGGGCGATACCCTCGAGCACCGCCCTCACGACCTCGGCGCGCCCTGCCGCCGGGTGCACCCCGCTCAGCTCGCCGCGAGCCCCGAAGTCCCACACCGGCGTGCCGAGGCCGCTGAGCGCCGGCACGAAGACGACGCCGGCGGAGTCTCGCACCGAGGCCGCCACCTCGTCGGATTGCCCAGCCGTGGCGATCAGCCCGAGCCCCTCGACGAGCCAGTCGACGGCGGTGCCGGCGCTCAGCATGACTGCCTCCGCGCCACAGTGGCGCACCCCGCCGGCCGCGAAGGCGACGATCGGGAAGGTCCCCTGCTCGCCGCGGAAGGGGTAGCCCGGCCTCACAGCCGTGAGGCAGTCGAGCATCCCGCCGGTGCCGAAGGTGACCTTGGCCTGCCCGGCGGCGAGGCAGCCCTGCCCGAGCAGCGAGGCCTGCTGGTCGCCGGCAAGGCCGGCGATCGGCGGCGCCCCCTCGAGGGCGCTTGCCTCTCCGAGCACTCCTGACGAGTCGACGATGCCCGGCAACATCGAGGGCGGGATCTTGAGCGCGCTGAGCACCTCCTCGTCCCATCCCTCGGCGTCGCTCGTCACCAGGCCGGTGAGAGCGGCGTTGCTCGCATCGGTGACGTGCAGCCGCTTCTCGGAGAGCACCGAGGCGACGAAGCAGTCGACGGTTCCGAAGCAGAGGTCACGGGCGCGACCGGGGTCGTGACGGTCGAGCAGGAAGGCGACCTTGGTCGCGGACTGGTTCGGCGCGAGGCGTATGCCCTGACGCCGCAGCGCCAGACACTGCCCGACGGTACGGAGGTCCTGCCAGCCGATGCCATTGGCGACAGCCGTGCCGCTCGCTCGCTCCCAGACGATCGTCGAAGCCCGCTGGGCGGCGATGCCGACAGCCGCCACGCCTTGCCCGCCGGCTGCGGTCACCGCCGCCCGGGCGACCTCGAGCACGGCGCCCGCGAGGGCCCCGGGGTCGATCTCGACCGAGCCGGCGGCGCTCGTGATCGGCGGGGTGGCACGGCGGGCGACGGTCTGGACGGCACCGTCCTCCTCGACGAGCGAGGAGCGCACGCTGCTCGTTCCGACGTCGACGACGAGCACGCACGGTCCTTGTCGTCGCACGGCCGAACACTGCCACAGCCAATCCCCGCTCGTGCGCGCGTAGAATGAGACCAACGTTGGAAAGAGTCGAGACTAGAGAGTGGAGGCCGACGTGGCGCAACTGAAGGGATCGCGTACCGAGGGGAACCTGAAGGAGGCCTTCGCCGGCGAGAGCCAGGCGAACCGCCGTTACCTGTACTTCGCGCAGAAGGCCGACGTCGAGGGCTACCCCGACGTCGCCGCGCTGTTCCGCTCGGTCGCCGAGGGAGAGACGGGGCACGCCTTCGGCCACTTCGACTTCTTGCGCGAGGTCGGCGACCCGGTGACCGGCGAGCCTGTCGGCGCCACGACCGACAACCTCCGCTCGGCGATCGCCGGAGAGACCTATGAGTACACCGAGATGTACCCCGGGTTTGCCAAGACGGCCCGCGAGGAGGGCTTCGAGGAGATCGCCGAGTGGCTCGAGACTCTCGCTCGCGCCGAGAAGAGCCACGCCGGACGCTTCCAGCAGGGCCTCAGCTCGGTCAGCTGAGCCCGTCCGGGACGTGACGACGACCTACGACCCCCGCCATCCGGCCTACCTCGACGAGGGCGACCTGCGGGCCGAGCTCGAGCGGGTCTACGACCTCTGCCACGGCTGCCGGCTGTGCTTCAACCTCTGCCCGTCGTTCCCGACGCTGTTCGACGCCATCGACTCGCACGACGGAGCGGTCGGGGAGCTGACGGCGGCGGAGCAGGACAAGGTCGTCGACGAGTGCTACCAGTGCAAGCTGTGCTACGTCAAATGCCCCTACGTCCCGCCCCACGAATGGCAGCTGGACTTCCCGCGCCTCATGATGCGCGCCCATGCGGTGCGCCAGGCCAAGCCGGGACGCTCGCTCAAAGAGCGCGTCTCTGACGAGTTCCTCGGGCGCACCGACCTGCTCGGGCGCGTGTCGAGCGCATCGGCCCCGGTCGTCAACGCCCTTACCGGTCGGCTCGGCTCGCTGCCGCGCCGGGCGATGCAGGCTGCCGTCGGCGTGCACGCCGAGCGGCTGCTGCCCCCGTATGCCAAGCAGCGCTTCTCGACCTGGTTCGGCCGCCGGCAGGCGCCTCCCGTCGAGACTCCGCGGGCGGAGGTGGCGCTGTTCGCCACCTGCTTCGTCGAGTACATGGAGCCGGCGATCGGCCGCGACATCGTCGCTGTCTACGAGCACAACCGGATCGCCTGCTGCCTGGCTGCGGGCACGCGCTGCTGCGGGGCACCCTGGCTGCACAGCGGCGCGATCGACCGTTTTGCCTCACAGGCGCGAGCGAACGTCACGGCCTTGGCAGCCGAGGTGCGCGCCGGGCGCGACGTCGTCGTCGCCCAGCCGACCTGTGCCTACGTCCTGCGCAAGGATTACCCGATCTACGTATCCGGCGCCGACGCCGAGCTCGTCGCCGCCCACTGCTACGACGCCGCGGAGTATCTCGTGCTGCAGCACCGCGGCGAGGGCGGACCGCTCGACAGCGAGTTCCCCGGCGAGGTCCCCGAGACCATCTCGTACCACCAGGCGTGTCACCTGCGAGCTCAGAACATCGGCTTCAAGGGTCGCGACCTGCTCCAGCTGACGGGTGCCCGGGTCACCCTCGTCGAGCGCTGCTCGGGGATCGACGGCACCTGGGGTTATCGTGCGGAGAATTACGAGCTCGCCCGCAAGGTGGCACGCCCGCTCGCCCGGGAGCTCGGCACCGCCTCCTCGGAGGTGATCTGCGGCGACTGCCACCTGGCGAACACCGCCATCACCCAGGAGACGGGGCGCCACCCGCTGCACCCGGTCCAGGTCGTCGCCCGGGCCTACGGGATCGCCGAGTAGCGAGGGGCGAGTCGTTGACCCTGCACCTCTCGGACATCCTCGACCTGCGTGCCTACGAGCGCGAGCGCGACGCTCGCCTCGCCGAGGTGATCGCTGTGAAGAAGCTCCGCCGTGTCGCCCTCGGGCCGCTGGCGAGCGTCGTGTTCGAGAGCGCGACGACGATCCGTCACCAGGTGCAGGAGATGGTGCGGGCGGAGCGCATCATCGACGACAGCCTCGTCCAGCGCGAGCTCGAGGTCTACAACCCGCTCGTGCCCGCTCCCGGCGAGCTCTCGCTGACGCTCTTCCTCGAGCTGACGACGACCGAGCAGCTGCGGGAGTGGCTGCCGCGACTCGTCGGCATCGAGCGCAGCCTCGTCGTGCGGATCGGCGCCGGCGACCCAGCAGAGCGGTTCCGTGGCGCGCCGGAGTCCGGACACGAGAGCCAGCTGACCCGTGAGGACACGACCGCCGCCGTGCACTACGTCAAGTTCCGCCTCGGCGAGGCGCTGGCGCCGCGCCTTCTCGCCGGACCAGCTTGGCTTGCCTGCGAGCACCCGGAGTACCGCCACGAGGCGACGCTTCGCGAGGACACGAGGCGCTCTCTCGTCGCCGACTGGTCCTGAGCGACCGGGTCGCCGACTGGACGCCGCGGCTCCAGCCTGCGGCGCCGTGTCGCGTCTTTACATTCGACGGAGCTCCCGCCATACTGAGTAGTCCCTGTCGGGGAGTGATGATCCACGCCCCCCCTCGGGCCCGCACGACCGAGAAAGCGATGCCATGACCACCAACTGGCGACAGCGAGCAGCCTGCCGGGGCCTCGACCCTGAGCTCTTCTTCCCCGCCTCCGACGAGGAGGCAGAGGAGGCTCGCGTCATCTGCGCCATCTGCCCGGTCCGCCAGCCGTGCCTCGAGCACGCCCTCGCCCACCGCGAGCGGGAGGGCGTCTGGGGCGGCTGCACCGAGCGCGAGCGCCGTCGCATCGTCCGCCAGCGGCGGAAGTCGGCCTGAGCACCACGGCGGCCCCGGCCTGCTTCGAGGATGCCGGCGGCTGGTCCGGCGTGCTCACCCGGCTCTTCCGACGGGAGGGCCTGAGCCGCGAACTCGCCCGTGCCACCTTCGACGAGATCCTCGGCGGTCGCGCCGAACCAGCCCAGGTGGCGGCGTTCGCCGCGGCGCTGAGGACCAAGGGCGAGACAGTCGAAGAGCTCACGGCGTTCGTCGCCTCGATGCTCGGCCAGGCGGTGCGGGTCGAGGCGGGCGACGATCTCGTCGACACCTGCGGCACCGGCGGGGACCGGTCCGGGACGATCAACGTCTCGACGATGGCCGCTTGCGTCGTCGCCGGCGCCGGTGGCCGGGTGTGCAAGCACGGCGGGCGCGCTGCGTCTTCGCGGGCCGGATCGGCCGACGTGCTGCAGGCGCTCGGGGTGGCGATCGATCTCGGCCCGGACGGGGTCGCCGGCTGCATCGCCGAGACCGGCTTCGGGTTCTGCTTCGCCCCCCGCTACCACCCGGCCATGCGCCATGCGGCTCCGGTGCGGCGCGCCCTCGGCGCGCCGACGGTGTTCAACTTGCTCGGCCCCCTCGCCAACCCGGCCCGGACGAGACGCCAGGTGGTCGGGATCGGCGAGCCGGCGATGGCCGAGATGATGCTCTCGGTTCTCGAGTCCAACGGCGCCGTGCACGCGATGGTGCTCTACGGTCACGACGGTCTCGACGAGCTCTCCACGGTCGCCACCTCGACGGTGTTCGAGTCGCGCCTGCTCGAGCCGGGCCGCTTCGCGCGTCGCTGCTTCGAGGTCGACGGGCACGACCTCGGCTTGGCGCGGGCGACGCTTGCCGATCTCGCCGGAGGGGACCCCGATGACAACGCCCGCCACGTGCGCGAGGTGCTGTCCGGCGCCGGCGGCGCCCGCCGGGATGTCGTCCTGCTGAACGCCGCCGCAGGTCTCGTCGTCGCCGGCCTGGCCGACGGGCTGCAGGAAGGGATCGAGCTCGCGGCGACGACGATCGACTCGGGCAAGGCGGCGGCCGCTTTGGCGGGCCTGGTCGAGGCCTCGCAGCGCGCTGCCACGGCCGAGGCGGCGGGGTCGATCGGCGAGGAGCCGCAGCGGTAGGTCTGGAGGCCATCTGGGCGACGCCGGCGCGGAGGCTACGAGGGCGTGCACACCGTCGGGTTCCACGGCTCGTGCTGGGTGTTGTAGTCGATCTGTGCCGGGTCGGTGATCGTCGGCGTGCCGGGGACGG
>DAHUZG010000056.1 GCA_027306715.1 Acidimicrobiaceae bacterium | reverse complement strand
AGCTCCTGCGGCAGCTCGACGGACGTCGAGCCGGTGGCCAGCTCGGCGAGCAGCTCGCCGACGACGGGGGCGAACTTGAAGCCGTGACCGGAGAACCCGCAGGCCACGATCAGCCCGGGGGCACCCGGCAGGTTGCCGATGACGAAGTGCCGATCGGGGCTGTTGGTGTACATGCAGGTCGTCGCCTGCACGAACCTGCCCGGCACGCCGGGGAGCAGCCGCCGCAGCGCGGCGGTGATCTTCGCCACCTCGTCCGGCTGGACGGCCCGGTCGACGTCGTCGGGCGTGCAGGACCTCCCGCCGTGGAAGAACGCGACCTTCACCCCGGCGCTGCCGGCGAGCGCCGGGAAGCCGTAGAGCTGGACAGCCGCCTCCCCGGTCTCCCAGATCCACACCGGGTGCCGGTCAAACAGGTACGGCTCGATGCCGCCGTCCGGCTCGAACCAGAAGAGCACCTGGCGCTCCACCTCGAGGGGGACCGGCAGCGGCAGTCCGAGGGTGACGACGAGCCCCGGCGTCCATGGCCCCGCACAGAGCACGAGCCGCTCGGCGAGATAGCGCCCGCCGGCGCAGCGCAGCTCCATCCCTCCTCGAGCTCGACCCTCGAGTCCGAGCACCCGCTCGCCGAACCGCAGCTCGGCTCCGGCGGCCTCGGCGAGGCGGAGCTGGGCGCGCACCGCCGCTTCCGGGCGGATGAAGCCGGCGTCGGGCTCGAAGAGGGCGACAGTGCCCCGGGGAGGCGAGAACGTCGGAAGCTCCGCCGTCAGCTGGCGCCGGGTGAGCATCCGGTAGGGCAGTCCCCAGCGCTCGGCGCTCGCCACGCCGCCGGTCACCGTGGCGCTCTCGGGCGCTCCGAGCAGCAGGCCACCGGTGACGGTGAGGAGCTCGCTGCCGGTGTCGGCCTCGAGGGCGCGCCAGAGCTCGTAGGCGCGTTCGAGCAGCGGCACGTACGCCGGGTGCTCGAAGTAGGCCTTGCGGATCATCCGTGACTCGCCGTGGCTCGAGCCCCGGTCGTGCGCCGGCTGGAACTGCTCGACGCCAAGGACGCGCACCCCGCGGCGCGCCAAGCACGCGGCGGCCGCCGAGCCCATCGCCCCGAGCCCGACGACGATCACGTCGTAGTCCTGTGCGGGCGCCATCGAGCACCTCCGCCGGGACTGTAGGCGCCGGCGCCCCGCCCCGGCTCAGGCCGTCGTCAGCCGGCTCGGCGCCGAGTCGCCGAGCAGCGCGAGCGCCGTGCCGCCGGCGACAGCGCGCCGCTCCTCGGGCTCGAGCGCCAGTGACCCGAGCACCGCCACGAGCTCGGCGAGAGTCTCGGGGGTGTGCGACTCGAGCGGGAAGTCCGAACCGAACATCAGCCGGTCGCATCCGACGACGCCAGCTGTGAACTCTAGGGCGGGAGCCCAGCCGCCGGTGCCGGCGGTGTCGAAGTAGAACGAGCGCCAGAGCCGCTCGAAGACCTCGTCGAGGCCGGCGTCGGCGAGCTCGCGCTGGGTACGCGGAATCGACCGGCGCTCGCCCGCCGCCGGGTCGGTGAAGAACATCTGGAGTCGGCCCTTCAAGAAGGTCGCCGTCCCGCCGCAGTGCGGCAGCACGACACGAAGGCCCGGCACCCGCCACAGCACGCCGCCGAGCAGCCGGATCGCGGCGACCGTCGTGTCGTGAGGCCGGGCGCAGGAGCGCTCCATGCCGTAGTCGAGCGAGGCGCCGCTCGGGAGCAGGCTCGGGTGCAGGATGACCGCCAGCCCGAGCTCGGCGATCCGCTCCCACAGCGGCAGCAGCCGGGCGTCGTCGAGCTGGCGGCCGGGCGAGGAGCACGGCAGGGCGACAAGGCGCGAACCGTAGTCCCGGACCGCCCCCTCGAGCTCGGCGACCGCGGCGTCGTCCTCGAGGTCGACATGGGCGGCGGCGACGAAGCGCCCGGGATGACGACGCGCCAGCTCGGCGAGGCCGTCGTTGAGTGCCCGGCAGACCTCCCGGCCGAGGACGGCAACCCCGGAGTAGGTGAGGACGGCGACGTCGACGCCGGCATGGTCCATCGCCCGCAGATGCGCCCCGGCGTCGGCGAGGTCGGGGGTGAGGGTGATGCTGATCCGCTCGTCGACGAGCCGGCTGGCGCCTCCGGCCCGACGCGACAGCTCCGCGAGCAGCCCCTCGGGAAGGACGTGGTGGTGGACGTCGACGAGCGGGGCGCCGCCGAGCATGACCGTTCAGGCCCTCAGATCTTCGCCGACTCGAGGGTGCTCGGCGCGAACAGCTCCTCGGCGCGCAGCAGTCGCGGAGAGAGCCCCTGCCCGTGGTGGTAGCGAAGGAAGGTCTCGAGAGTCACGCGGTTTGCCTCGAGGCCGTAGGGCCACCAGTCCGCTCCGCCATCTGCCGTCAGGCGCTCGACCTCGGCCATCTGCCAGGGCAGCATCGTCTGCAGCACGCCGGTGAGCTGCAGGCGCTCGTAGGCGCGCCGCTTGCTCTCCTCGAAGGCCTTGCAGAGGCTGGCAGCGGCGAAGGGAGCCTCCTCGTACAGCTCGCGGGAGAGCACGATGAGGTGCATGATCGGGAAGATCCCGGTGGAGCGCCAGTACCTGCGCTCGACCGCCTCGTGGTCGGCGAACAGGCGCCGCACCGTCCCCGGCCGGCTCGTCAGCGTGCTCGGCGCCCGAGCCGAGTACAGCGCGTCGATCTCGCCGTCGGCCAGCATCCGCGAGAGCGTCCGACCCTCCCCCGCCGTCGACACCTTGATCGACGCCGGCAGCTCGATCGCCAGCTTCTCGGTCCGGCCCGCCTGCTCCTGGCCTCCCTGGACGTACTCGACGCTGTCGACGGCGAGCCCGTGCTCGTCGGCGAGGATGCCACGGATCCACACCACCGCCGTGATCTGGTACTCCGGCAGCCCGACGCGGCGGCCGGCAAGCTGGGCCGGCTCGGTGATGCCCGACGCCGAGCTCACATAGACAGCAGAGTGCCGGAAGACCCGCGAGGGGAAGACCGGGATGGCGACGAGATCTCGCAGGCCGCGCCCGACGAGCATGCAGTAGCTGCTGAGCGACATCTCCGCCACGTCGAACTCGCCGAAGTGCGCCATCCGGAAGAAGATCTCCTCCGGCTCGAGGTCGATGAAGTTGAGCTCGAGGCCCTCGGCACGCACCTCCCCCGAGGCGAGCGCCTGGATCCGGTCGTAGGCGCCGCAGGCAAGCGTCACCGGGCGGCCTGACCGGCTCATCCGCCCACGGCGGGCTGCTCGCCCTCGAGCCCCTCGTCGAAGATCGAGCGGACCGGCGGCTGTATCCCGAGGGCGTTCGAGAACGCTCCGTGGGCGAGGTAGCGCGAGACGAGCAGCAGAACACCGACGGTGCCGGCTTCGCCGAGCACCTCGACGCATCGGGCGACCTCCGCAGCACAGCCGTGACCGTTGTCGGCAAGAATCGCCGTCGCGAGAAGGCGAGCCGACCGCACGCGGTCGTCGAGCCCGGCGGGCGCGACCTCGGGGCCGATCAGCGCCTCGACGAACCCCCGGCCGAGGCCGAGAGCCACGCTCAGGCGCTCGTGCTGGTACTGCTCGTAGCGGTTGCCGATGCGACTGGCGACGGTCAACGCCACCGCTTCGCACAGGTCGGGCGGCATCGCCTCTTTGAGCTGCTCGGTGAACTCGTTGAAGGCGAGCAGGGCGGCGGGCTGGTGGGCGGCGTAGGCGAAGAAGTCGCCGAGATATCCGAGCCGCTCGACACGCGCCGCCAGCGCCGCTTGCAACGAGGGATCGAGGTCGTCGAAGGCGAGCCGGCGAATCCCCGGGTGCCCGTCATCGCTCACCGCCGGCCCTCCCCCGCTCCGCCGCAGGCGGCGCGTCCACACGACGTTCCGCCGCACAGAGATGTTCCACCGCACAGAGATGTTCCGCCGCACAGAGATGTTCCACCGCACAGAGATGTTCCACCGCACAGAATAGCCTTCACGCCGCCGCGGCAACCTCCCGGCGACGCCTTGACGCGCGCGCCGACGAACTGGTATCCTGCGGTTTGCTTACCAGAAGTCCTTTCGTGAGACCAGAACAACCTCGGTGTGACCCTGGCGCGCGCCCGTTCTCTGCCGGCGGGTGCTTCAAAAAGCTCGAGGGCTCGGCGGACCGCTCCGCGGGTGTGGCGGACCGCTCCGCGGGGTTTGGTTGCGGTCCCCCGAGACGCGAGACGGTTGCGTTGAAGTTGGGGTATAACCAGGCGACTGCGGCACCAGCAGGGTCGGGCTCGGCAGGTCGAGCAGTCCTGCGGAACCTGCCGGGCATCCGAGCCGCCGAGCGGGCCATGGCACCGAAGCAGGAGGGGGGAGGGCCGAGGTGACGAGCGCTATGTCCGAGCGGGTCAACGCCCCCATCTCGAGCACCGAGCTCGAGCGACGCTGGGCGGCCGTCAGAGCGGGAATGGCCGCCGAGGGACTGGATGTTCTCGTTGCGTCGGCGAACAATGACCACATGGGCGGGTACCTCAAGTACCTCACCGACGTTCCGGCTCTGAACGGCTACCCGATGACGGTGGTGTTCCCCCGTGACGAGCCGATGACGGTCGTGACGATGGGGCCTCGCGGCAAGGAACGATCGATCCCGCCCGACGGAGACGGCTTCTTCCGGGGAGTCGGGCGAGTGCTGACGACGCCGGCGTTCGTATCGGCCTCGTACACACGGGGCTACGACGCCGAGCTCGTCGCACACGCTCTCGCTCCTTACGCGAGGGGCAGGATCGGCCTCGTGAGCACTGCGCAGCTGCCCTACTCGCTCGTCGACGGCTTGCGCACCGCGCTTGCTTCTGCCTCCTTCGACGAGGCCGCCGAGATCGTCGACGCTGTCAGGATGGTGAAGTCCCACGAGGAGCTGGAGCTCATCCGCCGGACTGCCGAGCTCCAGGATGCGGCGATGGCGACAGCCGCCAAAGCGATCTCTCCCGGCAAGAAGGAGAGCGAGGTCGCCGCCATCGCTCAGCTCGCCACCCAAGAGCTCGGAACCGAGCAGGGCCTCTACCTGTGCTGCTCGACAGCGCCCGGCGAGCCGGCATTCATCGCCGGCCGCCACAACCAGGACCGCCGGCTGCGAGAGGGAGACATCTTCTACCTTCTCATCGAGACCAACGGTCCCGGCGGCCTCTACACCGAGCTCGGGCGGACCTTCACGCTCGGGCCCGCGCCGCTCGAGCTTGTCGAGGAGTACGACTTCACCCTCGAGGCGCAGCGCTTCTGCGTCGACCTTCTACGCCCCGGCGCCTCCTGCGCAGAGATCTTCGCCAC
>DAHUZG010000054.1 GCA_027306715.1 Acidimicrobiaceae bacterium | reverse complement strand
GCCGTCGGCGGCGAGCACGGCCATGGCGACCCCGGCCCGGGCAAGCGACCACCAGGCGGCGTTGATCCCCGAGGCGAGGGCGAAGAGCACCGCGCCGGCGACAACGGCGGCGAGCACAACCCGGTTGGGACCCCGCCGGCTGGCGATGTCGGTGGCGCTGACCACGGTGGCAGTCGCGCCGAAGACGAGGTACGCGCCGAGCGGTGGGCTCCAGCCGAAGTGCCAGAGGACGGCCGCCTCGACGACCACGGCCATCACGGCGGTGGCAGCAACCCAGCCAGGCGCGGCGGTGCCGGCCCGAGGTTGCCGGGCGCTCACGACGACAAGGGGACCGGGCGAGGCGTGCTCGCGTCGCCGCTCGCGGTGAGGGTGTGGTAGAGGCGTTCGGTCGCCGGCTCGGCGTCGAGGTCGAGCTCGGCCAGGCGGCGCTTCAGCAACCGCCACGTGGAGCTGAGCGCGTCGGGGCGCCCCCGGGCGGAGTGCAGAGTCATCAGGCGGCGGTAGGGCTCCTCGGCGTAACGGTCGAGCTCAACCGCCCGCTCCAGAGTGGCGATCGCTGCGTCGGGGCGGCCGGCTGCCTCCTTGAGCTCGGCCAGGCGCAGGTGGGCGTCGAGGGCGCGGCGGTGCAGGTCCTGGCGGACCGGCTCCACCCACGCGTCCCCCATGCCGTCGAGCAACTCGCCGCCGTAGACCTCGACCGCCCGGCACAGCGCCTGGCGGGCTGCCTCGTCGCCCTCGGCCCTCACCGCGGCGCCGAGCGCAGCCTGGAACTCCCACAGGTCACAGGTGATCTCGCCCGGTGCGGGCCGGTAGCGCTCGCCCGTCTTCTCCAGCACCTCGGGGGCCTCACCTTCCGGGCCGCGCAGCGCGGCGCGCAGGTCCCCGAGGGCCCGCCAGAACTGGCGCAACACCGCCTCGGGCGGCGTGTCGGGCCACAGGGCGTCGACCGCCTGCTCAGCGCTCGCGCCCTCTGGCCGGCACAGGTACCAGGCGAGCAACAGCTTCGCCCGGCGGCGAAGCCCGGTCGTGACCGGCTCGCCGAGCGCGGTGATCCGGGGTGGGCCGAGGATCTCGACTCGGAGCGGGCGCGCCACGCCGTCGGTCGATGCGGCGGGTCCGGGCAGGGGCTCTTCGGTCCGCGCGCTGGAGACCGGGGGTTGGTTGGCACCGCCGAGGGGATCGAGGACGGTGAGCAGTCCGCCGGGGCTGGCCACCCCGCCGACTTGCTCGCCTGCACTGTCGGGATCGAACCTGCTTGCGTCGAGACTGCCGGCCTCGAAGCTGTTGGCGTCGAAGACCGATCCGAGCAGCTCGACGGCTTCGTCGCTACGAAGGCCGAACAGCTCGGCGTCGCCGAGCAGCGCGGCAAGGGCCAGCGGGTCGGCAGAGGTGACCGTTCGGGCGGCGTCGGTCACCACGCGTCCGCTGGCGGCTGGGGTGTCGCCGAGGAAGACGGCGGCGATGCCGAGGCGGGCCGCGCCGGCACACAGCGCCGCCCAGCGCCCCGCCGACTCGCCGGAGGGCGCGTCGGCAACCACGAGGAGCAGTGGCAGCGGGTTCTCGGGATGGTCGGCCCGGAAGCTCGTGGCATCCCTCGCCCCCGCCGCGTCGAGGCGCCGGGTCCGTGCGATCCGCTCGGCCTCGATGACACGGGCCGCCTCGAGCGGTGTCTCGGCCAGGCGAATGGACGGGTGCGAGCCGATACCGGGCAGGAGTCGCTCGGCGGCCTCGGTGGCACAGAGGACCTCGGCGGCACCGGGTCCCGCCCGCACGATGAGCCCGGCGAGCAGCGCCCGGGCGATGTCGTCGGCAACCGGACAGCTGATCGCGACACCCGAGAGCTCGGTGACCTCGATCGAGACGGCTTGGCCGCCCCGGGTGCCGACCTCGAGGAGGCCGGGGTGCCGGCGGCCCTCCGCGTCATCGAGCGCCAAGTCGGTTCCCGCGGTGCCGGCAGAGGTTGCATCGATGTCGGTGGCCTCAGCCTCTCCTGTGCCGGCGAGGGACGGCCCGGCGTCCTCGTCGTGGTCGCCTGCCGCCCCGGCGAGGTGGCGAAGCGTCGGGCGCAGTGGCGGCGCGCTGAGGTCGCGTCCGGGCTCGGGCGGGTGGTAGCGGTAGGCGTGGCGCCGGCGCAGCCGCCCGAGCGCAACCGCAGAGAGCACGCCGGCCGCGAACGAGCCGGCGACCACCGAGCCCGAGGGAAGGTGAACCGGGTCGGGACTGCGAGCCGCCTGATGTGGCGCCGTGCCGTTCTGACGTGGTGCTGTGCCG
>DAHUZG010000039.1 GCA_027306715.1 Acidimicrobiaceae bacterium | reverse complement strand
CGGGCGGCGGTCCGCGGCCTGCACGGATTCTGTGTCGAGGAGAAGCGGGCGACGGCCGACCCCACCGTCGGCGTCGAGCGACCGCGGGTGCCCTCGGGGATCCCGAGAGCGCTCGCCGAGCCCGAGGTCGAGCGACTCCTCGCCGCCGTCACCGGCGAGGACCCTCCGGCGCAGCGGGACCGGGCGATCCTCGAGCTGCTCTACGCCTCCGGCCTGCGCCTCTCCGAGCTCGCCGCCCTCGACGTCGCCGACCTCGACCGCCCGGCGATGCTGCTTCGGGCCTTCGGCAAGGGCTCGAAGGAGCGCGTCGTGCCCTACGGGCGCCATGCCGCGGCAGCGCTCGAGCGCTTCCTTGAGGCCGGCCGCCCGCAGCTGCTGGCGGCAGCGGCTCTCCGGGCGCCGTCACGAGGCCGTGCGCCAGCAGCGCGCGACGACCGCGAGGCGCTCTTCGTCTCGGTCCGGGGCCGGCGGATGAGCCGCCAGGCGGTGTGGACCGTGGTGCGAGAAGCGGCGCTCCGGGCCGGCCTCTCGGAGCGGGTCACGCCCCACGTGCTGCGTCACAGCTTCGCCACCCACCTCCTCGACCACGGCGCCGACGTGCGCGTCGTCCAGGAGCTGCTCGGGCACGCCTCGATCACGACCACCCAGCTCTACACCAAGGTCTCCCAGGAGCGGCTGCGCAGCGCCTATCTCGCCGCCCATCCGCGCGCCCTCTCCGGACGCGGCACGGCCGTCGGGGGCGCCGGAAGGGCCGTCGGGGGTGGCGGAAGGGCTGGCCAAAGGCAGGGAGCAGGCGAGCGGCGCCTGCCGGGGGGGAACTAGGCTCGCTCTGTGGCCAACGAAGCACCTGCTGTCGACTACCGGGCGCTGCTCGAGGAGGAGCGTTCCTCGCTCGCCGAGCAGCTCTCTGAGCTCGGCTTCGACGCCACCGGCGCCGGCCGGTTCAGCTACGACTCGAATTTCGCCGACTCGAGCCAGGTGACGGCCGAGCGGGGCGAGGTCGAGGCCCTCGTCGGAGAGCTGAGAAGCACCCTGAGCGAGGTCGAGCGGGCGCTCGAGAAGCTGAGCGCCGGGCGCTACGGCATCTGCGAGCGCTGCGGCGAGCCGATCAACCCCGCCCGGCTGGAGGCGATGCCGGCGGTGAAGTTCTGCATCGTGTGCGCCGCCAAGCGCTGAGCGCCACCGGCGCCCGAGCAGGTGACCTGCGCAGGCGACGCCACGGTGACAGGGTGACAGTGTGAGCCTGCGCCGGGAGATGCGCGTCCGCCAGTTCCACCGCTACGGGCCCTGGATGCTCGGCGGCGGGGCGCTGCTGGCGCTGATCGGCTACGAGGTCGCCAAGCGCCACCTCGTCAGCAAGTTCACGGTCATCTACTTCTGCTGTCTCATCCCGACGATCGTGCTGCACGAGATCTCCCACGGTGTCGTGGCGAACTGGTGCGGCGACACCACGGCCAAGGACGCCGGGCGGCTGTCGCTCAACCCGCTGCGCCACATCGACCCGATCGGGACGGTGCTGCTGCCGATCTTCTTGAGCCTCACGCTGCACCAGGCCTTCGGCTGGGCGAAGCCGGTGCCGGTGAACACGGCGCGGCTGCGCCACCCCCGCAACCAGGCCGTGCTCGTCGGGCTGGCCGGGCCGCTGACCAACGCCCTCATCGCCGTGGCCGCGGCGCTGGCGCTTCACTTCCCCGCCCATTTCGCCTCCTACATCGGGCTGCCGTTCAACTCCTGGCCGCTCGGCGAGCAGATCCTCTTCGCCCTCGGCGAGGCCAACGTCGTCATCGCCGCCTTCAACCTCATCCCGCTGCCCCCGCTCGACGGCTCGGCGGTTCTCGAGCGGCTGCTGCCGACGAGCGCGCTGCCGGGCTACTACCGGCTGCGCCAGTACATGATGATCCTCGTCATCGTCGTCGTGCTGTGGGCGCCGAGCGTGCTCAACAGCTACTTCAACGACGCCATCAACCTGTGGGGCAACATCGTCCTGTGAGCGAGCCACAGCCGACTCCCGACCAGCCCCCCGCTGTCGACCTCGAGGCCGCTTCGGGCGTAGCGGCGTGCAGCGCGGCCCACCGGGTGCGGCTGCAGCGCCTCGCCGGCCTCGACGACGCCACCGCCCGGCGCCCGAGCCTGCTGTCGGGATGGAGCGTCGGCCACGTGCTCACCCACCTGTCACAGAACGCCGAGAGCATCACCCGCTGGCTCGAGGGCGCCCTCGCCGGGGTGACGGTCGCCCGCTACCCGGGCGGGCGCGAGCAGCGCGACGGCGACATCGAAGCCGGGGCCGGCCGCCCGGCGCCCGTGCTGCTCGACGAGCTGTGGCGCTCCTGCATGGCCCTCGAGGAGGTCTGGGCGCGCTCGGCACTGGCCGGCTGGCCCGACGTCGACCCGCCGGCGCCGGACGCGCCGTGGCCGGCGGCGGAGTCGCCCTGGCGGCGGCTCAGCGAGGTCGAGATCCACCACAGCGACCTCGGGCTCGGCTTCCACGCCGGCGAGTGGAGCCAAGAGCTCGTCCGCTGGCTCCTGCCGCGGCGCCTGGCGCGCCTCGACACCCAGGTGACCGACCCGGCCGAGCGGCGGCGCCTTCTCAGCTGGCTCGTCGGGCGCACCGACGAGCCGGGCCTCGGCCGCCTGAGCTTCTGACCTGCGGTGCCCCGCGGCGCCCCGCCCCGCCCCGCCCGGCAGCGGCGCCGAGGGCCTCACGCCGCTCCGGTGGCGGGCCTGTCGAGAGCGGTAGCGTCGCCGCGATGCGCCCGCCTCGCGTCGTCCACCTGACGACCACCGACATCAGCCTGGCGCTCCTGCTCGGGCCGCAGCTGCGTGCCTTCGCCCGGGAAGGCTACGAGGTGATCGGCTGCTCGGCGCCCGGCGGCTATGTCGAGCAGCTCACCGCCTCGGGCATCGGCCACGAGCCGCTCCGGCACTCGACCCGCTCGAGCGACCTGCTCGCCGACCTGCGCACCTTCGCCGAGCTGTGCTCGGTGATGCGAAGGCTTCGCCCCGACATCCTCCACACCCACAACCCCAAGCCGGGCGTGCTCGGCCGGATCGCCGGCCGGCTGTGCGGGGTCCCGGTGGTGGTCAACACCGTGCACGGGCTCTACGCCCAGCGCAGCGACCCGCTGCAGCGCCGCGCCGCGGTCTACGCAGCCGAGCGCCTCGCCGCCACCTGCTCGGACGCCGAGCTCGTGCAGAACCCCGAGGACCTCGCCACCCTCGCCCGGCTCGGCGTCCCGGCCGGCAAGCTCGTGCTGCTCGGCAACGGCGTCGATCTCGGCCGCTTCTCGCCCGAGGCGGTCGGCAGCGGCACGCGAGCCGCCGTTCGCGCCGAGCTCGGTCTCTCCGAGGACGAGCTCGTCGTCGGCGTCGTCAGCCGGCTCGTCTGGGAGAAGGGCTTCCGCGAGGTCTTCGCCGCCGCCGGGCGCTGGGCGTCCTCGGGGCTTCCGATCACCCTCGTCGTCGCCGGTCCGCCCGACCCGAGCAAGAGCGACGGTCTCGACGAGGCGACCATCGCCGAGCAGGCGGCGCGCGGGATCCGCTTTCTCGGCGAGCGCGCCGACATCGAACGGCTCTACCCCGCCCTCGACCTCTACGTCCTCGCCTCCTACCGGGAGGGCTTCCCCCGTTCGGCGATGGAGGCGGCGGCGATGGGCCTGCCGGTCGTCGCCAGCGACATCCGAGGCTGCCGCGAGGTCGTGGAGCACGGCGTCACCGGGCTGCTCGTGCCGCCGGGCGACGCCGAGGCGCTGGCCGAGGCGGAGCTGCGCCTCGCCGGCTCGCCCGACGAGCGCGCCGCGATGGCAGCAGCGGCGATCGCCAAGGCACGGCGCGACTTCGACCAGCAGCGGGTCATCGACACCACCCTCGGGGTCTACCGGCGCCTGCTCGGGCGGCGCCAGGCGGTGAGCCTCGGCGGCGGCGGCGAGCTCGAGCTGCGCCGGGCGCGCCGCGGCGACGCAGAGGCGCTCGCCCGGCTGCACCGTGCCCACATCGACAGCGGCTTCCTCGCCTCGCTCGGCCAGGGCTTCCTCACCGCCCTCTACCGGCGGATCAGCGCTGCTCCGGGGTCGTTCGCCCTCGTCGCCTCGACCGAAGAGCTTCCCGTCGCCGGCTTTGTCGCCGGCACGGTCGACACCGGGGCCCTTTACCGGAGCTTCCTTCTCCGAGACGGGTTGCGGGCAGCGGCGCTGGCGCTGCCGCAGCTGCTGCGCCGGCCGCGGCGGGCGCTCGAGACGCTCCGCTACGGCACCTCGGCCCCGTCGGCGTCCGAAGAGCTGCCGCGAGCCGAGCTGCTCTCGCTCGCCGTCGACCCGCGGGCACGGGGCAGAGGCGTCGGCGAGGCGCTCGTGCGCGCCTTTGCCGAGGAGCTCGCCGTGCTCGGGGCACCGGCGAGCCGGGTCGTCGTCGCCGCCGGCAACAAGGAGGCGCTGCGGCTCTACCGCCGTTGCGGGTACAGGCCGGCGGCGAGCCTCGAGGTCCATGCCGGGGCGCGCTCGGAGGTGCTCGTCCTGCCGTAGGAGGGGGAGCTGCCGGGAGGGCGGCGCCGGGCGGGCGGCGGGCGGGCGTGTGGCGGACGGGCGGGCGCCAGAGCGGGCGCTCAGGCCCCCGTGCCGAGCAGCCCGACTGCCTGGCGGGCGCGCTCGAGCGTCGCGCCGGCGATCGCCCGCGCCTTGGCGGCGCCCTGGGCGAGCACGGCGGCGAGGGCGCGGGGGTCGGCCATCAGCTCGCCGTAGCGCTCGCGAAGCGGTCGGAGCACCTCGACAAGCGCCTCGGCGACGTCGGCCTTCAGCTGGCCGGAGCCGTCGTAGCGGGAGGCGAGCTCCTCGGGGCGGCCCCCCGTCGCCGCCGCCAGCAGCTCGAGCA
>DAHUZG010000031.1 GCA_027306715.1 Acidimicrobiaceae bacterium | reverse complement strand
GCGCCCTCGTCGTCGTCGCCGCCGGGACCGCACGGATCCTCGAGCTGCGCCGGCGGGCGCGCCACAGCGAGCGGCGCCTCAGCACTGACCGGAGCGCCCGCCACGACGGCTGATCAGACCGGGCAGATGCTCCGTAGGTAGCGGTCGGGGTAGGTAGCGGTCGGGGTTTGTAGCGGTCGGGGCGCCCGCTCGTCGTTCAGCCGAGGCAGCTCCCCGGCCGGCACGACGAGCCGCCGACCCCCGGGTGCTGGAAGACCCGGATCGACGAGACCTCGAAGGTTGCCGGGCAGGTCGAGGCGAGCGGCGGCGGGGACGACGCCACGGCGAGGTTGACGATCGGGTACATCGGCTCGTTGACCGAATTCGGCGTCCTGAACACGAGCTGACCGTCCACGTACCACGAGATCGAGGCCGGCTCCCAGTCGATGGCGTAGGTGTGCCATCCGCTGGCGAAGTCGCCGGTGAGAACGCGGTCCTCGACGTGGTCGGCGGATCCGTAGTGCAGCGAGACCCGGATCTGATCGGGGTGCTGGCCCCAGAACTCCATCACGTCGATCTCCGGCGGCCAGCTCTGGTTCGCCGGCACGAGCCAGATCGCCGGCCAGGTGCCGGTCCCGACAGGCACCTTGGCGCGCACCTCGACGACCCCGTAGCGGAAGTCGAAGTTCCCATTCGACTGGATCATCCCCGAGGTGTAGCCCCGCCCGTGCGACGGTTGCCGGCGCGCCGTCAGCGACAGGTGCCCCCCGCTCACGGCGACGTTGGAGGACTGGTACCACTCGTCCTCGGGATTGGTCGTGATCGTGCAGCCCCAGCCGTAGCAGGTGTGCCAGAGCGACGGGTCGAGAGAGCGACCGGAGAAGGTGTCGGAGAAGACGAGCTTCCACGGGCCCTCGAGACCGGCGATGCCCGGGCTTCTCGGGAGGCTGGCGACCGGGAGCGCCGGGGCGCCGCCCTCGGAGGCGGCCGCGCCGCCGATCGCCGCGACGAGGGCGGCGACGAGGGCTAACGCGCTGAGCAAAGCGATCCGGCGTCGGCCGCGCACGCCCTTCATCGTCCCCGACCGGCGGTGACGTCCCCTCCGCCCCGCTGGTGAGCGGCTCATGCCGGTGATGGAGAGCCGCAGCTCGCGAACACCTGACGGCGCCCCGACGGGGTACGCCCCCGACGGCCGGGGAGCGGATCTGGCGGCCCGAGGGGCGTGCCACCGACGCCAGGAGCGAACCGCGCCCGGTCGGGGCGAGCCCAGGTGCGCGGAGCGGGGCGCGCCCCACCGGCGGCCTTGGCGGCGCGAACATGCTCGGGTGGGGACTCGGGCGCTCTACCGGCTGTACGAGCATCGCCTCGCCCGCCAGCTCGACCCTGCGACCCTGCCGGTCCACGTCGGGGTGATACTCGACGGCCACCGCCGTTTCGCCCGCGCCGAGGGGTACGAGGACTACGCCTTCAGCTACCGCATCGGGATGCGCAAGCTCGAGGAGTTCCTCGGCTGGTGCGGCCAGCTCGGGGCGCCGGCGGTGACGGCCTGGCTGCTCTCCACCGACAACCTCTCGCGCCCCGCCGACGAGCTCGAGCCCTACTTCTGCGTGCTCGGCGAGCTGCTCGCCCGCCTGCCGAGGCGCTCAGCGCAGCTCGGATTCTCCTTGCAGATCATCGGCAGCCTCGACCTTCTCCCGGCCGAGCTGGCGGCGGCGGCCAAGGGCGCCGTGGCGAGCTGCACAGGCGAGCGCTTCCGCGTCAACCTCGCCATCGGCTACGGCGGACGCCAGGAAATCGTCGACGCCTGCCGGGCGCTCGTCTCGGACCTGCTCGCCCGCGGCGTGCCCGCCGGCGAGCTGGCCGAGCACATCGACGTCGCCGGCGTCTCCGAGCACTGCTACACCGCCGACCTGCCTGATCCCGACCTGCTTATCCGCACGAGCGGCGAGTCGCGGCTGTCGGGCTTCCTGCTCTGGCAGTCGGCCTACGCCGAGTGCGTCTTCGTCGACCCCTACTGGCCCGCCTTCCGCCGCGTCGACTTCCTCCGGGCCCTGCGCGACTACGCCAGGCGGGAGCGCCGCTTCGGGCGCTGAGCCCCGGTGGGGCGTGGGGCCGGCGTCACCTGATTCCGTCGGCGTCAGGTGACGAGGATCCGGCCGCACTGCTCGCAGCGGGCGAGAGTCCCCGCCGGTGCGTGCCGCAGGCGGTCGGCCTCGGTCGCCGGCAGCGCCAGGTGGCAGCCCGAGCAGGCGCCCCGCACGACACGGGCCACCGCCTCGCCGCCGAGATGGGCGCGCAGCTGATCGTACTCACCGGCAAGGCGCGGCTCGAGGGCGGCGGCGAGCGGGTGGCGGCGGGTGGCGAGCTCGGTGAGACCCTCGTCGAGGGCGCGCTCCGCCGCAGCGAGCTCCGCCAGCGCCCGCCGGTGCCGATCGACGAGCACGGGGCGCTCCGCCTCGAGGCGTTCGGTCTCCATCTGGAGCCGGTCGAGCTCGGTGAGCTCGGTGAGCTCCTCGTCCTCGAGCTCGTCCCGGCGGCGGGCGAGCGCCGCCAGCTCTGCTGCGAGCG
>DAHUZG010000026.1 GCA_027306715.1 Acidimicrobiaceae bacterium | reverse complement strand
TGTGCCACCAGCCGGAACCGGGAGCCACCCCGGATACCCGGCCTTCGTCCGGGTCGGCGCCACGCCGGCACTCGCCGGGGTGGCGGCGCGCCTCGGTCCCCTTCCGGCGGCCACCGAGCTCGATCTCGACGTCGTGCTCCGCCCACGGCGCCCCGGCGAGCTCGCTTTGCTTGCTTCAGCAGTGTCCACGCCCGGCTCGCCGCGCTACCACCGCCCGCTCAGCGCGGCGCAGTTCCGTGCCGACTTCGCGCCGGGCACGCAGCAGATCGACGAGGTCCTCAGCGCCCTGCGCCGGGAGGGGCTCGGGCAGCTGTCGATGACCGACGATCACCTCGTCGTCCACGTCCACGCCAGTGCGGCGGCGATCGAGCGGGCGATGGCGACGACGATCTACCGCTATCGCGCGGCTCGGGGAGCTTCGCTGGCCGGCTACGCCGCCGACGTCGCCCCGGAGCTGCCCTCGGGGGTCGCCGGCCTCGTCGCCTCCGTCGTCGGCCTCGAGTCATTGCACACCGTCGCCCCGTCCGGCCTCGTCGTCGCCCACGGCGCCGCCCTCTCTCGCCACAGCTCCTCCCGGGTTGCCGGCGCCGTCCAGGCAACGGGCGGGGCTTGCGCGGCAGCGGCCGGCGCCGGCTACACGGCCGGCCAGATCGCCGGCGCCTACGGGCTCACCGGCCTCTACGGCACGGCGACGCCCGACCTCGGCCAGTCGAGCAGCATCGCCCTCATCGAGTTCGCCTCCGACATCCCGGGCGACGTGTCCACCTACGCCTCCTGCTACGGAATCTCGACTGGGGCGCTGAGCGTGCACGTCGTCGACGGGGGTGGACCGATCGGTGGGCTCGGCTCGCTCGAGGCCGACCTCGACGCCGAAGACGTGCTCGGGCTGGCTCCGGGCGCCACGATCTCGATCTACGACGCCCCGAACACCGACGCCGGCACCATCGACGCCTGGTCCGCGGCGATCGATGCCGGCAGCGACGTCATCTCCACGTCGTGGGGAGTCTGCGAGGCGGCGCTCGACCCCGGGGTCGCCAGCGCCGAGAACGTGCTCTTCGAGCAGGCGGCGGCGCTCGGCGAGACGGTCGTCGCCGCCACGGGCGACAGCGGCTCGGAGGACTGCTCCGGATCCACCGGCGACGCCTCCGCCCTCGCCGTCGACGACCCGGCCAGCCAGCCCTACGTCACCGCGGTGGGCGGGACGACCCTCAGCCTCTCCCCGCGCGCAGAGACCGCCTGGAACGACGGCAGCAACGCCGGCGGTGGTGGCGTATCGAGCCTCTGGCCGATGCCCGCGTACCAGCTCGGCAGCGGCGACGGCAGCGTGGCCGGCGTCGTCTCGGCCGACTCGAGCGCCGTTGCGTGCGCGGCGCCAACCGGCTACTGCCGCGAGGTCCCCGACGTCGCCGCCGACGCCGGCAGCCCCTATGCGGTGTACTCGACGGCGGGCGCCGGCGGAACGCCGGCGGGCTGGTTCGGCGTCGAGGGAACAAGTGTGGCGGCGCCGACGTGGGCAGCGCTGTTCGCGCTCAGCGACTCGAGCTCAGCCTGTGCCGGGCACACCGTCGGCTTCGCCAATCCCGCTCTTTACCACGTCGCTTCCACCGCGCGACGGTCATCGGCCCTACGCGCCGTCGTCAGCGGCGGAGGGTCGTCGAACAACAGCACCGATCCCGCCTTCAGCCAGCTCTACCCGGTTACCGCCGGCTACGACATGGTGACCGGTCTCGGCACCCCGATCGCCGGGAACGGCGAGCCCGGCAACGCCGGCCTCGTCGCGCAGCTCTGTGCCGGCGAAGGCTCTGGAGCCGCAGCGACAGCGGGAGGAACAGGCGCAGCGCTCGCAGCGGCCTCGGCTGGTGGCGGCGTCTCGGCGACAGGCACGGGCACGGGCACGGG
>DAHUZG010000047.1 GCA_027306715.1 Acidimicrobiaceae bacterium | reverse complement strand
GGGCGAGGAAGGGCAGGAGGAGGTCGGCGACGGCCGGAACGGCGGCGCCGAGCAGGCGCTCGCGGCGCAGCATCGACAAACAGCGCCAAGCACGGGCGCCGTCGCCGAGACGGGCGAAGGCGAACGCGAAGCGCAGGTGATGCCAGGCGCGCAGCTTCTCGGCGTGTCGCCCGGGCACCTCGAGAAGCTCGCGCCGGACGATCTCGATCACCGCGTCGTGATGGCGGCGAAGGTTCTTCGAGTAACCCGTCGCCAGGTCCCCGTAGCCGACGAGCGGGGCGTCGATCTTGATCACCGGGCCGAGGCGCGACAGCCGCAGCCAGAGGTCCCAGTCCTCGGCTCCGTCGAGCTGCGGCGAGAATCCCTCCGCCTTGGCAACAACATCGCGACGCACGACGACGGTCGAGGTCTGAAAGCGGTTGAGGACGAGCAGGTCCTCGGTCGAGACCGTGCTCACGGGCGGCTCGGCCGGGAGCGGGCGCGGCTCGCCTCGCACCCAGTCGGAGGCACAGAGCACCGCCGGCTGCGCCGCCATGGCCGCCACTTGGTGCTTCAGCTTCTCTTCTTGCCAGACGTCGTCGGCATCGAGGAAGGCGACGAGCGGCGAAGCGGCGATCGCCACTCCGGCATTGCGCGCCGCCGCGGGGCCGAGACAGGGTTGCTCGACCAGCCGGACCGCCTCACCGAAGGAGCGGGCAACGGTCGCCGTGTCGTCGCTCGAGCCGTCGTCGACCACGATCACCTCGGCCGGCGGGCGCGTCTGGGTGAGCGCCGAGGCAACGGCGAAGGCCAGCGTGCGCTCGGCGTTGTGGGCGGGGATCACGACGCTCACTGCGGGCTCATCGAGGCACGGACGCCGCTCCGGGCGGGCCGCGAGCGCAAGGCGCGCCACGACCCGGTCGTCCAGGGCGACCAACCGGTCGCCGAAACGCTGCGTCGTCTCGTGCCCGCGCCCGGTGACGAGGAGCACGTCCCCGGCCGCGAGCGCCTCGACGCCGAGGCGGATGGCGCACCCCCGGTCGAGCTCGGTGCGGAATCGGCCGCGGTGCTCGGCCGACACCCCAGCGAGCATCTCCGCGACGATGTCCCCTGGATCCTCGGCACCCGGGCTGTCGGTCGTGAGCACCACCTCATCGGCCCGGCTCGCCGCCCGTGCCATCGCCGGTCGCTTCGCCGCGTAGCGCTCGCCGCGCGCCCCGAGGACGAGGCGCACCTTGCTCGTCGCCAGCTGCCGAGCCGTCGCCACGAGGGCTTCGAGGGCGTCGGGCGTGTGGGCGTAGTCGACAGCCACCAGGTAGGGCTCCTCGGTGGTGAGGACCTCGAAGCGGCCCGGAGGTGCCGGGCATGCCTCGATGGCGCCCACCGCCTGCACCGCCTCGATGCCGAGGGCGCGGGCAGCGAGGTAGGCGGCGGCGACATTCGGCGCGTTCACCGGGCCGATCAGCGGCGAGACGATCTCACGAGGCTCCCCGTCACCCTCGAGCGTGACGACGATCCCGTTGAGCCCGCGCGAGCTGCACGCGACCGTGACGTCGGCCGCCCGGCGCGAGGAGAACGTCGTCACCGGCACCGGGCAGGACGAGGCGAGGCGCTCACCCCAGTGACTGTCCACGCACACGACTGCCTGCTCGCAGCGGGACGGCTCGAACAGCCTGCACTTGGCGGCGAAGTAGCGCTCCATCGAGCCGTGGTAGTCGAGGTGCTCGGGCGACAGGTTCAAGAAGACGCCGACGCGAAAGTGCGTCCCGTCGACGCGTCGCCGGTCGAGGGCGTGAGAGCTGACCTCGACGGCGGCTCCCTCGGCGCCTGCCGCCAGCATCGCGAACAGGTCGCGCTGCAGCTCCGGCGCTTCGGGCGTGGACAGCAGCGAGCTCTCGAGGCGCCGGTTGCCGAGATAGGTGCCCGTCGTGCCGATCTGGCCTGCGACGCCGGAGGGGCCAGCGATGCAGGCCCGCAACAACTGACAGGTAGTCGTCTTGCCGTTGGTGCCGGTCACCCCGACCACCGGCATCCGCTCGGACGGCCGGCCATAGACCTCGGCGGCGAGCTGGCTGGCCGCGGCCGCCACCGTCGGCACGCGGAGCTGGGGCACGGCGAGGCCGTCGAGAAAGC
>DAHUZG010000435.1 GCA_027306715.1 Acidimicrobiaceae bacterium | reverse complement strand
GCTGTCCCGTTTCGACTTCCAGAAGCTGCGGCGCGTCGAGCTCGCTTCGGGCGTCGACGACTACGAGGTCGCCGGCGACGGCCGCTCGCTCGTGCTGCGCGACGGCAAGGCGTTGCGGGTCATCCCGGCCGACCACGAGGTCGAGCCGCCGGCCGCCGGTGGCGAGCCCGACCCCGACGACTGGCTCGAGGTCGACCTCTCCCGGCTGCGTGCCGAGCTCGACCCGCCGAGCGAGTGGCGCCAGATGTACGACGAGGCGGCACGGCTGATGCGCGACCACTACTGGATCGCCGACATGTCCGGCGTCGACTGGGACGCCGTCGTCGCCCGCTACCGCCGCTGGCTCGACCGGATCGCCACCCGCGACGACCTCTCCGAGCTGATCTGGGAGGTCCAGGGCGAGCTCGGCAGCTCGCACGCCTACGAGCGCCCGCCGGAGCGGCCCGCTGCTGCCGAGCGGCGGCTCGGATTCCTCGGCGCCGACCTCGAGCGCGACGGCGACGGCCGCTGGCGGGTGAGCCGCGTGCTTCCCGGCGAGACCTCGCTTCTCACCGCCCGCTCGCCGCTCGCCGGTCCGGGCGCCGGCGTCCAGCCGGGCGACGCCATCCTGGCGATCGACGGCAGGCCGGTCACCCACCCCGCCGGCCCGGCGGCGCTGCTCGTCGGCGCCGCCGGCAAGCCGGTAGAGCTGACGGTCCTGCCGGGCGGCGGCGGCGAGGCGCGGCCGGTCGTCGTCGAGCTGCTGAGCGACGAGCGGGTGATCCGCTACCAGGACTGGGTCGCCGGCCGGCGGGCGGCCACCCACGAGATGTCGGGCGGGCGCGTCGGCTATGTCCACATCCCCGACATGATGGGCAACGGCTGGGCGGAGCTGCACCGCGACCTCCGCCTCGAGGTCGCCCGCGACGCGCTGCTGATCGACGTGCGCGACAACGGCGGCGGGCACACCTCGCAGCTCGTGCTCGAGAAGCTCGGCCGGATGATCGGCGGCTGGGACGTCGTCCGGCACAAGACTCCCGAACCGTACCCGACGGACTCGCCGAGAGGCGTACGTGTGCTCCTCACCGACGAGCACGCCGGGTCCGACGGCGACATCGTGACGGCGGGCTTCCGCCAGCGCCAGCTCGGGCCGGTCGTCGGGACACGAACCTGGGGCGGAGTGATCGGCATCGACAGCCGGTACCAGCTCGTCGACGGGACCGTCGTCACCCAGCCCCGTTACGCCTTCTGGTTCTACGGCGGGTTCGGCTGGGACGTCGAGAACCACGGCGTCGATCCCGACGTCGAGGTCCCGTTCCTGCCCCAGGACTGGGCAGCGGGGCGCGACCCGCAGCTCGAGCGGGCGGTGCAGCTGTGCCTCGAGCTGCTCGAGAGCCACCCGCCGGCGCGGCCGCCGGACACCTCGACCCGGCCGAGCCGGGTGCCGCCACCGCTGCCGCCGCGGCCGTAGGGCGGCGGCCGGCGGGCGGCGGCCGGCGGGCGACCGAGGTGGGAACGAGATGCACCGATAGGGCTTGATATTGCGTACAGGTTCTGCGACACTACGGCCCTCGATCTCGGGGCACTCTCAGACCCAGGGCATCGACGGCTTCAGGGGGCGTGCGACATGAGCGTTGGAAGGCCGAGCGATGACCGCCGCAGGGTCCCTCGCTACCTGAGAGGGCGCCGTCCTCGCGCCCGGCTCGGTCCCGTACCGGCGGTGATGCTCTGCGCGGCCGGCCTGGCCGCTGCCTCTTCGCTCGGCGCGGCGGCGCTCGCCGGCGCCGCCGGCGCCGCAGCGACAGTCGTGCTCTACGCCGCGCCGGGCGGGAGCGGGAGCTGCGCCTCGGCGAGCTCACCGTGCACGTTGCTGGCGTCACTCGTCGCTGCCACGGGGGGCAGCTATGCCGGCGACGCTGTCACGATCGACGCCTCCGCAGGCACCTACAAGGAGCTCTCCACCCAGACCGACATCGCCGCCGGGCCCCTGGCGTCGCTCGCGATCGCCGGCGCCGGCGCCGCCGGCACGACCCTGAAGCTGCAACAGGGCGGCAACCTCACGATCACGAGCGGGTCGGTCAGCCTGAGCGGCTTCACCGTCACCAACCTGACCGGCTCGACAGGACCGTCGAGCGACTACGGCGCGATCACCAACGACACCGGCGCCAGCTTCA
>DAHUZG010000430.1 GCA_027306715.1 Acidimicrobiaceae bacterium | reverse complement strand
GACGGCTGGGACGAGCTCGGCTGCCGGCACGACACGGGCCGGTGCCGTGACGGGCACGACAACTCCCATCGGCGCCGCCGAGGGAGCGGGCACCGACGGAGCTGGCGCCGGGCGGGGCGAAGACGGCGGGGCGATCAGGTGCAGCTTGAGCGCCAGCCGGCGCAACGCTCCCGGGCGCGGGCCCGCCTCTTCTGCCTCCTCGGGCACGGCGAGCGCCGGCTCTGACTCCGGCGCCACGTCGACGTGCTCGCCGGACCAGGCGAGGTAGCGTCCGCAGGAGGTGCAGAATTCCTCCTGGTCGTTGTTGCGGTTCCCGCAGACCTTGCAGACGATCATCGGTCGGACGACCGCCCGCTCGGCCCTTGGTCGTGGCGACCCTCGGCCTGTGCCTCGCCGGCAGGCTGCTCGCCGGCAGGCTGCTCGCCGGCGGCTCGGGGCATCGGGCGGCCGGGAGCCGCCAGCTCGCCGGAGGGCCCGTACTCGGCTTCGCCGGCCAAGACCGCTTCGGAACCGGGCGCCTCCGCCCCCTTGCCCCAGGCATCGCTCGGGCCCGCTGCGCCGCCCTCGCCGGCGGGCTCCGGCGCGACAGCACGGACGACCTCGACGACGTGCGGGACGTGAGCGGGCTTCGAGGCAGCGACGAGGCGATCGAGCCGTCTGACGTCGATCGAGTCGGGGTCGGCGACCCGGACCCGCACGAGGAGACCGGGGCGGCGATCGCCCGGAAGGCGAGAGCCGGGCTGCGACGACCAGCCACAGGCGCCGCTCTCCTCGATCTCGGGCTCCACGCCCGCATAGATGGCGACGTGGCGGCGCAGGCCGGCTACCGTGCCGCGGATGCGGTAGAGCGAGGCGGCCTCGGCGACGAGCTCGCGGCGCGCCTCGTCGCTCCAGGTCTCGTCGAGCTCGACGCCGACCCACCAGGCGAGCATCTCGACGAGGTCCGATGGCGCCAGCGCCGGCTCGAAGTAGTGCTCGACGTTGTCGATCGTCGAGACGACCGGCGCGAGGACCTCGTCGAAGGCGGCCATCATCCGCATCGCGAAGCCATCCTCCTGGTACACCGCCGGGAGCAGGGCTCCGAACGAGTACGGCGAGGCGAGCCCGCCAACGGTGCCTCTCACGGCGCGACGACTCTCACTTCGTGGCCGTAGGAGAAGAGGAGGGCATTGGGCTCGATCTCGAGGCGCTGGGTGACGGCGCCGCGCATCCCGGTCACCGGGTCAGCCGGGTAGAGCTGGACGGCCTCGACGAGCTCGACGCCGGGCACCGACTGCAGCACGGCGTAGACCTCTCCAGCGTGGACCGGGCGACCGAACGGCCATCCGGCGCCCTCAGCGCCGCCGTGGATCGGGTGCAAGTAGCGGTAGAGCGCCGACGTGGCGTCGTCGCGCACTCTCGGCGGATCGGCGAAATGGCGCGAGCGCAGCTGCGCCACGACCGTCACGCCCTGGAACAACGGCGGCTCGACGACGACACGCGCCCCGATCGTGCGGCGCTGGTCGAGCTCGGCGGCGACCTGGGCGAGCAGCTCGGGCGGGGGGGCGAGACGGGCGAAGGGCATCGTCTCGTCCTCGTCGTCGGCAACGGCAGGCACGACGAGGACGCGCACTCCGTCGGCATCCTCGCCCGCGGCCGGGACGCAGCGGACCCGGGCGATCCCGGGCGCGGCGCCTTTGGCAAGCATCTCGTAGTCCTCGACGGTGACGGCCCGGCCGAGGGTGCGCAGGCTGATCGGTCCGCGCGCCTTGGCGTTCTCGACCTCCTCGCCGTCAACACCGCCCGCGGCGGGCTCGCGGTTGGTGACCGCCGTCACGTAGGGAACCTTCGAGCGCAGCACGGTGAGCGAATGGCGGGCGACGTTGCCGCCCTGGCCGCCGCCGCTGCGGTACTGGCGGATGCGGATCGGGGCGCCTTTCGGCGGGACGGCTCCGTAGTAACAGATGGTGCCGTCCTCGAGCCGCACCGCCGGCCCGAAGCTGACGTCGCCGCTGACGGCGTCGACCATGAAGTGGCGGTCCTCCGGCCCGGATGCGGCGAAGGTGTCGACCTCGCTCCACTCCTCCCAGCCGTCACCGGCGGCGACCTCGACGACGTGCGGGATCTCCGAGGGCACGGCCGGCGTGTGGCGGAGGCCGAAATGCTGCGCCGGCACTCCTTCGGAGAGCCCGAGGGTCTCGTCGTCGACGACGAGGGCGTGCACCGCCTGGGTCGTGCCGCCGACGATGAAGGCGGCGAGCTGCTCGATCGACGGCGACGCCGAGTAGAAGGGCTGACCCTCCTCCGGCTCGGTGACCCGGCAACGCAGCCAGCCGGCGCGTTGCCCGTCGATCAGCGCCACCTCGTGCTCAGCGGGGACGTGCAGGATCACGTCGCCGGGCTGGTTGAGGCCGCCGGTCTCGTCCCGCTCGAGGTCACAGGCGATCCACTTGCCGCCGTCGTAGGCCTCCCACACGAGCGGGGGGCTCTCCGGGTCGACGCCCACCCCTTCGAGGTGGCACTGCATGCGCAGCACGACGATGTTCGAGGGCGCGGCGTCCGAGAGCCCGAGCAGGAGGCACTCGCCGGGGATCGGGATCGCGCCGAAGCAGAAGAAGCCCTCGATGCCGAGCCTCTCGCTGTGATCCGAGGAGAGACCCTCGACGCCGACCGAGACGGCCCGCTCGAGCCCGCAGCTGTGGATCGTGAGCGGCCGCAGCGTCTCGAAGACGACCGGGTCCTCGCGCTCGACACGCTGGGTGCTGACACGGGTCCCGCGTGGGATCACGACCGGGTCGTCCTGGGGAGCGGAGAGCCAGAACGTGATCGCCGCCCGCGCCGCCGACGGCGGGAAGAGCTTGAGGCCGATGAGGTCGAGAAAGGCCAGGTAGTTCCGCTCCGGGATGAGGTTGAGCCGGTAGGTGAGCTGGTCGACCATGTAGGCGAAGGTCTCGATCAGCGTCACCCCCGGGTCCGACACGTTGTGGTCGGTCCACTCCGGGCAGCGTTGCTGGACGAGCCGCTTGGCGTCGTCGACGTAGCTCTGGAAGCGACGGTCGTCGAGGTTCGGCACGGGCAGGGACACAGGTCAGCCTTCCTCGGGGATGAGGTAGAAGGGGAACACGAGGTTGCGCGGGTCGTTGGTGCCGCGCACGGAGTAACGGACGTCGATGTAGAGCGTCGACCTGGTCTCCTCGTCGATGCTCACGACGACGTCGTTGACGGTGACCCGCGGCTCCCATCGAGCCAGTGCGCGCTTGACCTCGAAGCTGATCATCCCGGCCGTCGTGGCGTCCGCCGTGGCAAAGACGTGGTCATGGATGCCGCAGCCGAACTCGGGTCGCATCGGACGCTCGCCGAAGGCGGTGCCGAGGATCAGCCGGATCGCCTCTTCGATCTCGCGGGAGCCGCTCACGAGGGCGATCCCGCCGGTGGAGGTGGCCGAGAGCGGAAAGCCCCACCCCGACCCGATGAACTCGCCAGCCATCTTGTGCCCCTCAGCCGTTGATCGTCACGATCGGCGCGTCGAGCGACATGTCGGCGTCGCCCTCGATGGCTATCGACGCGCCGTTGATCTCGACGTCCCCCTCGCCTTCGATCGTGATCGAGGCTGCCGACAGCGAGAGCTCGCCGACCGCCTCGAGCGAGAGGTCGCCTTCGGCGGCGATCACGACGTCCGTGGCGCTGATCTCGAGGTTCCCGTCGAGGTTGTAGATGCTGATGACCTGCTCCTCGGCGTTCAAGAAGATGCCGGCGACCTCGTCACCGGTCTGGATCAGGATGCCGCTCTGCTCCTCGGCATCGTAAAAGGTGATGTTGTGCAGGAACCGTGAACTGATCCGTCGCTCGTTGACGAGACCGAGGGCGTCGTCGATCAGCTCGGGCGAGGCGCCCGGCTGGATCACCTCGGAGTAGAGGCCGCCGATCACGATCGGCTTGGAGGGATCTCCCTGCTCGAAGGCGACGAGCACCTCGCTGCCGATCTCGGGCACGAAAAGTGACCCGAAGGCCTCGCCGGCACCCATGTTGACACAGCGGATGAACGGCGTGATCACCTCGGGGCCCATCCACTCGAACATCACCTGCACGCGGCCCTGCTCGAGGGGGTCACGCACGTCGACGACCGTCCCGGAGACGACGCCGGGGATGCGGAACGGCTCGCCCGCCGGCAAGGCGTGGCCCGAGGCGAGCCCGTACATCGTCCGGTCCTGCCAGCCGCTCACGTTGAAGGCGGTGGTGTAGCCGGCATCGGGGTCGAAGATGTGACGCGCCGAGGTCAACGTGTAGCCGCCCTCGAACATCGCGCCTGCGCCGGTGATGTTGATCGGGACCCCGGCGCGAAGCAGCGGGCTTCCCACCACCTCGCCGTCGATCTCGGCGTAGGACTCGGCGAGCTGGTTCCCGAGGGCGGCGGCCTTGGTCTCGGCGGCGTCCTCGTCGTCGGTCGGGAACCAGAGGTGCTGGAAGACCTTGGCCCCCGCCATCGCGGCGACCTCCTCGGGCTGGGTGGCGATCTCGACGCCGATAGACTCGGCCGGCGACTCACCGACCGCCGGCTCGCCGAGGGTCGGGTTCCACCCTGTCACCGAGACGTCGTCGACCTGCTCGGTGCTGCGGACGACCGCCCGCAGGCGGATCACGCCCTGCCCGACGACGATCTGTGTCGGCTCGTTGAGCTCGTAGGTGCCCGGCACGTCCCCGCTCACGGGCGGATCGATCGGGGCGAAATTGAACAAGCCGTCCATCATCCACGCCCGGTAGCCGCAATCAGACGCCAGCTTCTGGATGAACTGCCAGTCCGTCGTCCCGGCCTGGACGATGAACTGGATGACGTCGTCGCTCGGGAGGACCTCACCGGGGGTGACGCCGTTCTCTCCGAGGATCGCCTCGACGATCTCCGAGGCCAGCATCTCCTCGAAGATCCTCACGTTCTTGCCTCTGAACAGCAGGTGAGAGGCGTCAAGGCCGCGGACCACGGTGCGGCCCCCGAGCTCGTCGTACTCGTACTCGACAGCGGTCACCTGGCCGACCATGAGCGGCGCCGGCTCGTCGCCGCCGGCGTTCACGCTGATCGAGACCTCGCTGCCGACGAGGATCGCGCCGAGCTCGACGACATTGGCAGCCGGGTCGGCGAACGTCATCTCGAACGAGTCCGGCAGTTGCATGCTGTTCTCGACCACGACGCGGCGCAGCTGGTCCTCGATCAACGGGTCGAGCGGCGCCCCGTCGATCGTGATGACGAGCGCGCTCGTCCAGTTCCGTTCCGCCATCGCGGCTGTTCGCCCCCGGCCTCAGGCCAGTTCGCCGGCTTCGTCGACCGGCGGGATGAGCAGCGTCGTCCCCGGCGCCAGCCGCATCGGGTCCACGATGCCGTTGGTCGAGGCGATCGCCCGCCACATGGTCGGCTTGCCGTACTCGCGGAAGGCGATCGACTGCAACGTGTCGCCGGCCACGACCGTGCGGGTGCGCCGGACGCGCCCGCCGGAGGTCGGGTTCTGGCCCGGCATGCTCATCGGGATCTCCTGCATGACGAGGCTGCACTTGGCACGAAGCGGGGTGCCGTCGGGGCGGAAGTAGTTGTACTCGGCGCGCACGCTCTCCATGTAGGCGAGGAAGCCGAGGGTGAGGCCCCAGCCGAACATCACGAACGGGGGCGACGGCGAGAGCGAGAGCAGCGAGAAGTACGTCGGCTTGCAGCAGTCGAAGAGCAGGTCGATGTCGGCCTGGATGCCCCCGTTGTCGGAGAAGCTGGCGTCGAGCAGCACCTCGACGCTCATCACCCGCGGCCCGGCGCCGCGCCAGACCGGGATCGAGGTGCTGAGCGCGCCCTCGTCCGGCTCCCGGCTCCACAGGCCCTGCTTCTCGATGGTGTAGCTGTTCGGATTGAACAAGAAGGTGACCTTGTTGCCGACGTTGCCGCCGACCTCGCTCGACGCCGCCTGGATGGCTTTCGTGCCTGCCGAGGCGCCGCTCGAGCCGCTGCTCTGCAGCGCCGACTGACCGGCCTGGGCGCCCTCGGAGGCGACGATGCCGCCGATCGCCATCGCCAGCTTGCCGCCCGCAGGCGAGGACGGCGGGATGACGAGCAGGTAGGCCTTCTCGAGCTTGAGGTACTGGCTGGCGGTCGCCGCCCCGCTCGAGTCCACCAGGTTGCCGATCTCAGACATGGCTATAAGGCATCCTTGAACAAGTCGTCGGTCGTGTCGCTCGGATCGAGCAGGATCGCTGTGTAGGCAAGCTCGAGCGTCTCGGTCACCGGGCTCGGGCTGGTGACGTCGAACGACGGCCCCGTCCAGCGGGCCGGCAGCACACCCTGCAGCTGCCAGGCGAAGACGATGTCGCCGCCGGGATCGAGCGCCGAGAGGCGGGCGGTGGTCGGCTCGAAGCCGTGCAGCAAGGCGCTGTTCATGGCGTTCAGCCAGGACATCGTCTGGGCGGTCCACGGCCCGATGGGCCTCGTCACCTCCAGGTTGTTGTACCGGATGCGCCCAGGCAGCTGCTGCACGAAGAGGCCGCCGCCGCCCTCCTCGTACTGCTCGAACTGCATCTCCATGCCGAGTCCCGAGCACTGGGTGAAGACGCCGAGGTCGACGTTGTCGACCTCGAGGCGGAAGTAGACGCTGACGACGGGATCGAGCGTCGGGTCGTTGAGGGACATCGCCTCTCCTAACGGTGCAAGCCGGTGACCATTCCGGCCCGCTCGCGGTCACGGCCGAGCTCGACCTTGATCCGCTGACTGATGTGGGGGTAGAGGCGGGCGGCGAGCCGCCGCAGCTGCCGCGGCTCGAGCTGGTCGAGAGCGGCACCCAGCTGGGCGGGATCGAGCAGCTTGGCGCTCTCGCGCTGCGCCATCTCGGCCTTGTGGGCGTTCCAGCGCGACTGGGCGTCGCGGTCGAGCACGCCGCCGCCTGCTGCGAGGGCACCGCGGAACAGCCCAGAGAGGGCGCCGCCGACGCCGACCGACCGCTGGACCGCCACCTGCGAGGCTGCGCCCGGCAGGCTCTCGTTGCGCCGCTCGACGGCGAGTGCCTGGCGTGAGGTCTGCACGACAACCGGCGCCGGCGGAGCGGCAGCGGGCGCGGCGAGGACAAGCGGCGGGTGCAACGCCCGCGCCACTGGCGGCCCTGCTGGCGGCCCAGTGGACGGCATCGAGCGCTGCACGCTCGCCAACAGGGCGTCGGCACCGCTCGATCGGGGCCCGATAATGGCGGAGGCCGGCGCGAGCCCGGTCGGAGCCCCCGACGAGCTGTCACCGCCAGGTCGGGAGCCGTGCAGAGCGCGGAGCACGTGCAGCGGCGGCCCCGTTGCGGCAATGGCGGCACTCCCTGTGGCAGAGAGACCTGGACCGGACGGGCCCGTGCCGGCTCCTCCTCCGGGCGGACGCAGGCCAGCCAGCTGGCCGGCGGCCTGACCGCCCCGCTCGCCACCGCCGGGAATGCTCCGCTGGACAGGCGCGGCCGGTGGCGATCCACCGGCGACGAGGGAGCCGGCAGACGGGATGGCCGCCGGCGACGGGCGCGGCGGCGTGCCGAGGCGTCCCGCGGGTGCGGCGGCGGACCCGGCCGCCACGACGATCGAGGACAGGTCGCCGAAGCGCGGCCGAACCGGTGCAGCCGGGGGTGCGGCCCGGCCCGGCTCGCCGGCCGGCGATCGTTGCAGCGGCAGCTGCCGGTCCCCGACTGCGCCGGCAGCCGGCACCCGGGGACGGGCGGCGAGCGGATTGGTGCCGGGGGCGGCGGCCCCGGGGGCGGCGGCCCCGAGGACTCCGGACCCAGCGCCTGCTCCCGATCCGGAGGTCATCAGCACGCCGGCAGGAAGGGATGGGTCAGCCGGGCTGAATTCGCCGAGCGGCGCCGCCGTGGCCGACGTCGTGGCGGCGCTCGAGGACCAGGGCCAGGCGCTGAGCGGCGTGCTCAGGTCCGGGGCAGCGCGCTCCTCGTCGCTGCGGCGGCGCTGGCGGGCCGGCAACAGCTGCAGACTCGGTGCGGCCGATCCGCCGGCTCCGAAGCGTCCGGCGAAGCGGGCTCCGAGCAACGGCAGCTGCGGTTCGGACGGCGAACGAATTCCCGCGCCCGGCCTCGGCAGGCTCGCGCCAGGGCCGGCTCGCAGCGGCTGAACCGGCACCGGTCCGAGCTGCGGGCGCCCGGATGGCGCACCTGTGGTCCGGAGGCGTGGCGGTACGGTGCTCGGCGACGGTCCGCCGGCGACTGGCCGAAGGGTGCCCGCCTCCGGTGACCGCAGCGGGACGCTGCTCGCCGACGCCGGGCTCGCGAGCGGGAGGCCGGCGCGCTGCACGGAGGTCGGGGCGCCGGCGGGCGGCACTGCCGAAGACCGCGGCGAGGCGAGGTCGCTGAAGGCGCGGCCCGTGTCGGGGACCCGCGCGATCGGCGCCCCGAGCCCCCGGCGCGACCGGGCACCCGGCGAGGTGGGCGGGTCACCGGCGCCCCCAGCCTCCGCCAGGTCGAGAGAGCGGCCGGTCTCCTGCGCCCCTGTCGTGGAGACCGGCGGCGACAGGTCGGTTGCGGAGGGGGCGAGCTGGGCGGCGGAGGCGACTCGGTCGAGCGGCCGGTCGCCGAGCAGCGGAGCCGGCGCTGTCCCGGCGGTCGGCTGCAGCTCGGGCGGCGCGGTCGGGGCGCCGGAAGACTCGGTGCGTGCCGGCGAGGGCGGGACAGCGCTCGCCGGCAAGGGCGGGGGCGCCGCAACAGGCGAGGTCGCGGCGGCGGCGCTTCGCCCTGCGAGCTGACGTTGGACAGGCGCGAAGGCGCTGGCCACGCCCGGTGATCCGACAGA
>DAHUZG010000427.1 GCA_027306715.1 Acidimicrobiaceae bacterium | reverse complement strand
CCACTGCTTGTGGTCCCGCTGCCCGTGCAACATTCCCGCCGAGTCTCTTGCACGGGCGCGCCGTGAGGGGGCAGCGATCACTCGTCGCCGAGCGCTCTCGTCACCGGCGCCTGAGGGCCGGCGCCCGGCTCCTTCGGCATCGCGTGCTGCGAGGGAGTTGGCGTTAGCCTCCGCCCATGCCCGGATCGATCCTCGGCACACGCGTGCGGCGCGTGGAGGACCCAGAGCTGCTCACCGGGATGGGGACCTACGTCGCCAACCTCGTCGTCGACGGGCTGGCGGCGGCGATGTTCGTCCGCTCGCCCTACGCCCACGCCCGCATCCGCGCCATCGACGTCTCAGAGGCCGAGAAGCTTCCCGGTGTCGTGGCGGTGCTCACCGCCGAGCAGCTCGGCGTGCCGGCCTTCCACGGCTTCATCGTGCTCAACAAGGACTGTGCCCGACCTCCGCTGGCGGCGGGCAAGGTGCGCTTCGCCGGCGAGGCCGTCGCCCTCGTCGTCGCCGAGGACCCGGTCGCGGCCTCCGACGCCGTCGAGGCGGTCGTCGTCGACTACGAGCCGCTGCCGGCTGTGATCGACCCCGAGGCGGCGCTCGAGCCCGGGGCGCCGCTGCAGTTCGAGGAGCTCGGGACGAACCTCGCCGCCGGCGCCCGCGACCAGGCGGGAGCGGGCGTGCTCGCCGGCGCCAGCCACGTCGTGCGGTTGCGTCTCGTGAACCAGCGCCTCGCCGTGGTGCCGATGGAAGGCAACGCCATCGCCGCTGTGCCGGGCGAGGACGGGCACGGCCACGACCTCACGATCTACGTCTCGACCCAGATGCCCCACGGCTTGCACCAGCGGATCTGCGAGCTGCTCGGGCTCGAGCCGCACAGCGTGCGCGTCGTCGCCCCGCACGTCGGCGGGGGCTTCGGCGGGAAGGCTGGCCTGGCAGCCGAGCACGCCGCTGTCGTCGCCGCAGCGCTGCGTCTCGGCCGCCCGCTGCGCTGGGTCGAGACGCGCTCGGAGAACCTCCAGGCGATGCCGCACGGCCGGGGCCAGATCGGCTGGATCGAGCTCGGCTTCGACGCCGAGCACCGGATCACCGGGATGCGGGTGCGTGCGCTCGGCGACGCCGGCGCCTATGCGGGCTTCGGCGGCGCTCTGGCGCTCGGCCCGACACGGCTCATGTCCCAGGGGGTCTACGACATCCCGGCGATCAGCTACGAGGCAGCAGCCGTGCTCACGAACACGACCCCGATGGGTGCCTTCCGCGGCGCCGGGCGCCCTGAGGCCGCCGAGCTGCTCGAGCGGGCGATGGACCTCGCCGCCGACGAGCTCGGCGTCGACCCCGCCGAGCTGCGCCGCCGGAACCTGCTAGCGCCCGAGGCGTTCCCGCTCACGACCCGCACAGGTGCTGTTTACGACAGCGGCGACTACGGCCGGGCGCTCGAGGCGGCGCTGCGCCTCGCCCGCTACGACGAGCTGCGCGCCGAGCAGGCGGCGCGTCGCCAGCGCGGGGAGCGGATCGCCCTCGGCATCGGGATGTCGGTCTACGTCGAGATCACCGGGTTCGCCGGGAGCGAGTTCGGTGCCGTCGAGGTGCACGGCGACGGGACGGCCTCCATCCGCGTCGGCACCTCGTCGCACGGCCAGGGCCACGCCACCTCGTTCGCGATGATCGTCGCCGACCGCCTCGGCATCCCCCTCGAGTCGGTGCGCTTTGTCCAGTCCGACACCGCCGAGGTGCCTCGCGGCGGCGGCACGGGGGGCTCGCGCAGCCTCCAGCAGGGCGGCTCGGCGGTGCTCGGCGCGTCGCTAGCGGTTCTCGAGCGCGCCAAGCAGCTCGCCGCCGCCGAGCTCGAGGCGAGCGTCGAGGACATCGTCGTCACCGACGACGGGCGGCTCGGGGTCGCCGGCGTGCCCGCCACGGCGATCGGCTGGGGCCGGCTCGCCGAGATCGCCGAGGGCGAGGGCGAGGCGCTCGCCGCTGCCGTCGACTTCGAGCAGACGGATGCCACCTTCCCGTTCGGGGCGCACGTCTCGGTCGTCGAGGGCGACCTCGACACCGGGCTCGTGCGGCCGCTGCGCCATGTCGCCGTCGACGACTGCGGGCGGATCCTCAACCCGCTCCTTGTCACCGGGCAGCAGCACGGCGGCATCGCGCAGGGGATCGCCCAGGCGCTGTGGGAGCGCGTCGTCCACGACGGCGAGGGCAACCCGCTCACCACCAACCTCGCCGAGTACGCCATGCCGTCGGCGGCCGAGCTTCCCTTCTTCGAGACCGCCAACACCGAGACCCCGAGCCCGAGAAACCCTCTCGGAGCCAAGGGGATCGGCGAGTCCGGCACGATCGGCTCGACGCCGGCGGTGCACAACGCCGTCGTCGACGCTCTCAGCCACCTCGGCGTGCGCCACATCGAGATGCCGTGCACGCCCGAGCGCGTCGTCGAGGCGATCCGCGCCGCCGGGTCCGGCACCCTCCCGCCGCTGTGGCGCGATCCGCCGCCGGCGCTGGCGGAGCTGCCGCTTCGAGACGCCGCCGACGACGAGACAGCCGGCGCCGAGATCTGACGCCGCCCCCGGGGCCGTCAAGCGACGGTTTGCGCCGCCGAAGGGGGGAGATGAGGATGGAAGCGTGCTCTCTGCGCTCGATCACGTGGGGATCGCCGTTGCCGACCTCGAGGCGGCGATCGCCTTCTACAGCTCGGCCTTCTCTGCCGCCGTCGTGCACCGCGAGCGCGTCGAGCCAGACGGCGTCGAGGAGGTGCTGATCGCCGTCGGCGAGAGCTACCTCCAGCTCCTCACCCCGACGCGGCCCGACTCTCCGCTGGCGCGCTTCCTCGAGCGCCGCGGCGAGGGGCTGCACCACGTCGGCTACCGCGTCGAGGACTGCGCGGCGGCCCTGGCTCAGGCCGTCGCCGCCGGCGCCGAGGCGAGCGACTCCGCCCCGCGGCCCGGCTCGCGACAGACGACGGTTGCCTTCGTCCACCCTCGCTCGGCGTTCGGGACCCTCGTTGAGCTGGTCGAGGAGGGTCCGCCGCCGGCGGCGCCGGGGCAGGTCGGGCACGTCGCGGAAGGGAGCAGGTGACGAGGGATCACGCCGAGTCCGGCTTCGCCTACGAGAGCGTCTACGACGCCGGGTCGATCGCCGGCTTCGACCCCGCCGAAAAGCTCGGCGCACCGGGGCAGTTCCCCTTCACCCGCGGGGTGCACCCGACGATGTACCGGGGGCGGCCGTGGACGATCCGCCAGTACGCCGGCTACGGCGGCGCCGCGGAGTCCAACGCCCGCTACCGCAGCCTCATCGCCGAGGGCGGCACCGGCCTCTCGGTCGCCTTCGACCTGCCGACCCAGATGGGCTACGACTCCGACCACCCGCTGGCTTCGGGCGAGGTCGGCAGGGTCGGGGTGGCGATCGACTCGCTCGCGGACATGCGCCGGCTGTTCGAGGGGATCGACCTCTCGGCGGTCTCGACCTCGATGACGATCAACGCCCCGGCGGCGGTGCTGCTGCTGCTCTACGAGCTCGTCGCCGAGGAGCAGGGCGCCGAGCGGGCCGAGCTGTCGGGGACGGTGCAGAACGACATCTTGAAGGAGTACGTCGCCCGCGGCACGTACATCTTTCCTCCCGGGCCGTCGATGCGGCTCACGACCGACCTCTTCGCCTACTGCCGGGACGAGCT
>DAHUZG010000425.1 GCA_027306715.1 Acidimicrobiaceae bacterium | reverse complement strand
GCCGGCGACGTCGAGGGTGATCCCCGTCAGCCAGCTGGCGGCATCCGAGACGAGGAAGACGGCGGCATTGGCGCTGTCCTGGGCGAGGCCGATCCGGCGCAACGGCGCGCTCTCGGCGAGGCGCTCGATCGCCGCCGGCGGGAGCGTGGCAGCGACCCGCTCGGTCAACGTCGTCGCCGGCGCGACGACGTTGCAACGGACGTTGTGGGGGCCGACCTCCTTGGCGACGTGGCGGGTCAGCTGCACGATGGCCGCCTTCGCCGCGGCGTAGGAGGCGGTGAGGGGGATGTCGAGGAAGCGGGCGGCGTTCGAGGCCATCGTCACGACGGCGCCGCGGCGTCGTTCGATCATCGCCGGCAGCACCGCCTGCAAGCAGAGAAAGGTGGAGGTGACGTTGGAGTCCATCACGTGCCGCCACTCCTGCTCGCTGATCTCGAGGATCGGAGTCGTGCGCGTGAAGCCGCCGGCAAAGGCCATGAGGATGTCGGGAGAACCGAGCTCGGCGGTGACCTCGGCCACCATCGTCGTGACCGCGGCGGCGTCGGTGCAATCGGCGGCCACACCGTGCGCCGTCGCCCCCCCCTGTCGAAGCTGCTCGACCGCAGCTGCGACATCGGCTTCATGGCGGGCGACCACGGCCACGGCGACGCCGTTGGCGGCGAGCTCGACGGTGGTGGCGAGCCCGATGCCCTTCGACCCGCCGGTGACGATGGCGACGCGCCCGGCGAGATCGGGATAGCGGGCGTGGGCGACGAGCTCGCTCATGAGAGGTGGGGCGATCCTGGTAGCGGCGAGGGCGGCTGGCTCACGTCACACCTCCACGGGGCGGGCAGATGCTGGCCTCTGCACGAGCCAGAAGCAGCCGGCGCAGATTACACAACAGCTCTCGGCACGGCGGGACCCAGTGGTGCGCCGCCGTGTGCCATGCTCCTGCCGGCTCGGGCGCCGACACTGCCGGCTCGGGCCGGCCGACACTGCCCGATCCGCCGGCTGCCCCGATCCTGCCGGATGCTTGATCCTGCCCAGCTGCCCGAGGAGACCGATGAGAGTCGACGTCCACAACCACGTCATCCCGCAGGCGGTGCTCGAGCTCGTCTCGGCCGAGGAGGCGTACGGCGTCGAGATCGCCGACGGCTGGTGGCACGGCCCTGACCACGTGCCCTTCGAGCTTCTGCCGACCTTCTCCGACCCCGCGACCCGCCTCGCCGACCTCGAGCGCGGCGGCGTCCACGGCGCCATCGTCTCCCCCGTCATCGCGTTGTTCATGTACCGGCTCGAGGCGGTCGCCGCCGAGCGCTTCGCCCGCGTCGTCAACGAGGGGCTGGCCGAGTTCTGCTCGGCAGCGCCGGAGCGCCTGCGGTTCATGGCGAGCGCGCCGATGCAGGATCCCGAAGCCGCCTGCGCCGTGCTCTCCGACGCCGTCTCCCTCGGCGCGGTCGGGGTTGCCGTTGCCACCTCGATCGCCGGCCGGCGCCTCGACGAGGCCGCCTTCGCCCCCTTCTGGAAGTTCTGCGCCGACCGCTCGCTCCCGGTGTTCATCCACCCCTGCTACAACGATCAGCACCCGGCTCTCGTGCCGTGGTATCTGCAGAACGTCATCGGGAACCCGCTCGAGTCGGTGATCGTCGCCGAGCGGCTGATGTGCTCTGGAGTGCTCGACGCCGAGCCGGCGCTGCAGATCGTGCTCGCCCACGGCGGGGGATTCCTGCCCTACCAGCTCGACCGGCTCCGCCATGCCTCGCAGGTCCGCCCTGAGCTCGCCGCCCCCGTCGACACCGAGCGCCTGCTCGAACGGTTCCTCTTCGACACCGTGCTGCACGGCGCCGAGGCGCTGCGCTTCCTGGCGGCCCGCGTCGGCACGAAAAGGATGCTGCTCGGCACCGACATGCCCTTCGACATGGCGGTGGCGGACCCCATCGAGCTGCTCACGGACGCCCTCGGAGCCGAGGCACTCGGTGAGATCGCAGAGTCCAACCCGGCGCGCACCTACCCGGCACTTCGATGACGCGGGCGGCTACTCCGGCCCAGCGTAGGCGCCGGCGGTCTCGGGGAAGAGCGCCTTCACGATCTTGAAGCTCGAGACATCTGTCGTCCCGTCCATGTGAAGGTAGACGGAGGCATCGCGGAGGTACTTCTCGACCCCGACCTCGAGCATCGCGCCGTAGCCGCCGTGCAGCTCGAGCGCTTCCTCGCACACCCGCAGGACCTCCTGGGAGGCGAAGACCTTCACCATGTCGCAGAGACGCGACGCTTCGGGCTTCCTCGTGTCGACGGCCACGGCCGCCCGCTGCAGCAAGGAAGCCACCGCCTCGAGCTTGGTCGCCATCGTCGCCAACCGCACCGCCACCGCCTGGTGCTTGATGATCACGCGGCCGCCTTGCACCCGCTCCTGGACGAACCGGGCCGTGTCGTCGAAGGCGGCGACGCCGATACCGAGGTTCTTTGCTGCCTGCAGGATCTTGCCGGGGCGGAAGTAGACGCCGGCCTTGCCGAGGGCGTCCTGGTGGGCCAGGAGATGATCCTCGGGCACGCGACAGTCGTCGAACACGATCTCGCCGTTGTTCATGTAACGGCCGCCGATGGTCTCGTTGCACTTGGTGACCTGAAGGCCCGGGGTATCGCGGGGAACGAGGAAGCTGCTCGTCCCGTCGAGCATCCCGGCCGAGCGGTCGGTGCTGGCGTAGACGACGTAGAGCTGGGCGTCGTAGCCGTTCGAGATGAACTGCTTCCGGCCGTCGATCCTCCAGCCGGCGTCGACGCGCTCGGCCCGCGTCTGCATCGCGGCCTCTGGCGCGTTGTACGACAGCCAGCGGTCCGAGGCGCCCCTCGGCTCGGTCAGGCAGTGGGCCATGAGGAACTGCGGGTCGGCGAGGTAACGAGGGAACCACTCGTCCTGCAGGTGCTTGGGTGCCAGCTCCCGGAGAAGCACCGAGACCTTCCAGTTCTGTGACAGCTTGTCCGAGATGCCGGCGTCGCCGCGAGCGATCTCGGCGGCGATCACGGCAAAGGTGAGCGACTCGGTGAGCGGGTCAACGGTGACACCGCCGTAGCGGTCCGGCACCCCGAGATGGCGCAGGCCCGCAGCCTCGGCCTGCTCGAGGATCTCCGGAGGGAGGCGGGCCGCTGGCTCGAACAGCCACTCCCGCTCGCGGTTGCGGGCGACGAAGGGCCGCACCACCTCGTCGACGTAGCGCCGGCAGGTGTCTCGCATGAGACGCTGCACCTCGTCGAGCGCCACCCCGGGAATCTCGCCGATCCGGTCCACGCCTCTCCCTTCTCCTGCGGGCGGCTCGCCTTCGGCCAGCCCGCCTACGGATGGCTCGCCCGAGGCCGGCTCGCCGACGGATGTCCCGCCGTGGTCCGCAGAGCCCGCGTATCGGCCGGCTCATCAGCACCCCGGGCCACCCGCTCTGCGCACGGTACCACCGTCACCAATCGCCCGGCAGGGCCTTGGCACCGGCGCCCGGCAGGGCCTTGACACCAGACCAAGCGTGGTTAGCGTATCGGCGGGGCCGTCGCCACGGCGGCCGGTTGGGATGGGGGCCATGACCGGCATCGAGCCCGCAGAGCGTCACCTCTGCGCGCTGGGACAGAACCTCGCCGCGCCGCGCTCGCCGGGCGTCGTCGGGTGCGCCAGAGGCGACTGCACGCGGGCGAAGCGATGAACGCCGTCCGCAGGCTGCTCGGGCCCGACTTCGAGGTCTACCCCGTCGGGCTCGGCTGCATGGCGATGTCGGGCGTCTACGGCCCGTACGACGAAGCTGAGGCCGTGGCGACGGTCCGTGCCGCCCTCGACAACGGAGCCACCCTCGTCGACACCGCCGACATGTACGGCGCCGGCCAGAACGAGGAGCTCGTCGGTCGCGCCATCGCCGGGCGCGGTGACGAAGCGCACGTCGCCACGAAGTGCGGTCAGGTGCTCGACGGCGCAGGGCGGCCCATCGGCGTCGACGGCAGCCCGGATCACGTCCGGCGCGCCTTCGAAGCGAGCGCCCGCCGTCTCGGCGTCGACCGCGTCGAGCTCTATCTCCAGCACCGGGTCGATCCTGCGGTTCCGATCGAGGAGACGATCGGGGCGATGGCGCAGCTCGTGGCCGACGGCAAGGTCCGCCACATCGGCATCTGCGAAGCCTCGGCGTCGACCATCCGCCGGGCCCACCAGGTCCATCCGCTGGCGGCGGTGCAGACCGAGTACTCGCTGTGGTGGCGCGGCATCGAGGAGGAGATCCTGCCGACCTGCGAGGCGCTCGGCATCGGCGTGATGGCCTATTCCCCGCTCGGACGCGGCCTGCTCACCGGGCGCGTGCACTCCGCGGAGGACCTGGCGCCGGGGGACCGACGGCGCGACCACCCCCGCTTCTCGGCCGACAACCTGGCGCGCAACGTCGCCCTCGCCGCCGAGGCCGAGCAGATCGCCGCCGGGCTCGGCTGCGAGCCCGCCCAGCTCGCCCTTGCCTGGCTACTCTCGAAGTCCGAGCACCTCGTGCCGATCCCGGGCGCCAAGCACCGCCGTCACCTCGCCTCGAGCCTCGCCGCCGCGAACCTCGAGCTCGACTCGGAGACCCTCGCCCGCCTCGACGCTGCGTTCCCACCCGGAGCCGGCGCCGGCCTTCGCTACCCCGAGCGGCAGATGGCCACACTCGAGCTGTGATGAGCCTGCGAGCAGGGCTAGGGTTAGGCCTCATGTCGCCCGCACTCGATTGCAGGCTCCCCGGCCCGCCGGTCGGCCGCAGCGTGCGGCACCCGGAGGGCCACTCCGGTCTCGGCGCCCCTTCACGGGCGATCCGTTCGACAAGGGAGGAGCGATGAGCTCGCACCAGGCTCCCCGGCTGCTGCCAGCTCCGGGGCGGATGGCGGTCGACTTCGAAGAGCGCGTCGACTTCGACCGCCTCCGCGCCTACCGGCTGGCACGTGCCCGCAGCGCCCTCGATGCCTCCGAGCTCGGGGCGCTTCTGTGCTTCGACGTCAACAACGTGCGCTATCTGACCTCGACCCAGATCGGCGAATGGGTGCGCGACAAGGTCTGTCGCTACGCCCTGCTGCCCGCTGGCGCCGAGCCGGTGCTCTGGGACTTCGGCTCGGCGGCGGCGCATCACCGTCTCCACGCCCCCTGGCTGCGCCCCGAGAACTCCCGTGCGGGCATGCTCGGGCTGCGCGGGGCGGTGGCGCCCGAGGCGGGACTGATGGACGCCGCGGCGGCTGAGATCAAGGTGCTTCTCGACGAGGCCGGCGTCAGCGGCATGCCGGTCGGGGTCGACATCGTCGAGACGCCGATGCTGTTCGCCCTGACGCGTGCGGGCATCGACGTGCGCGACGGCCAGCAGGTGATGCTCGACGCCCGCCAGCACAAGTCGCCTGACGAGATCGTTCTGCTGACGACGTCTGCCGCCTTGGTGGACGGCGCCTACCAGCTCATCTCCGAGATCTTGAAGCCGGGGATCCACGAGAACGAGATCGTCGGCGCCGTGAACGAATTCCTCTACGGGGCCGGGTCCGACGACGTGGAGGCGATCAACGCCGTCTCAGGCGAGCGCTGCAGCCCGCATCCGCACAATTTCTCGGACCGCATGATCCGCCCGGGCGACCAGGCGTTCTTCGACATCATCCAGTCCTACAACGGCTACCGCACCTGCTACTACAGGACCTTCGCCGTCGGCAGGGCGACACCGTCGCAGCGCGACGCCTACAAGCGGGCCCGGGAATGGATCGACGCCGCCATCGCCCTTGTCAAGCCCGGCGTCGGCACCGACGAGATCGCCCGCGCATGGCCGGCCGCCGCCGAGTTCGGCTTCGCCGACGAGATGGAGGCCTTCGGCCTGCAATTCGGCCACGGGCTCGGACTGGCGCTTCACGAGCGGCCGATCATCAGTCGCCTCAACTCGCTCGAGCACCCGATCGAGATCGAGTCGGGGATGGTGTTCGCGCTCGAGACCTACTGCCCCGCGAGCGACGGCGTCTCGGCGGCTCGCATCGAAGAGGAGATCGTCGTCACCGACGACGGGCCGACCGTCATCACCTTGTTCCCTGCCGAGGAGCTGTTCGTCGCCAATGCGTACTGAGCCGTGTCTTCGCCCGAGCAGGTCGCTCCGCCACCGCGCCGCAGTGGCAACGGCGGCGAGGGGAGCGAGCCGATGACCGGTACCGAGGCGCCCCCGGCGCCGCCGGAGCTGGCGTTGTCGCTCTACCGCAGCATGTTCCTCATCCGGTCGTTCGAGAAGCGCGCCTACGACCTCTTCCTCTCGGGCCTCGTCAAGGGCACGAGTCACCTCTCTCTCGGCCAGGAGGCGGTCGCTGCGGGCTTCGGGGCGGCGATGCGCCCCGACGACTGGACCTTCGCCACCTACCGCGGCCATGCCCACACGCTCGCTCGAGGCGTGCCGATGACGCCGGTGATGGGCGAGCTCATGGGACGGGCCTGCGGGCTCATGGCGGGCAAGGGCGGCTCGATGCACCTCACGAGCGTCGAGCACGGGATGATGGGCTCGTACGCCATCGTCGGAGCCCATCTGCCGATCGCCGTCGGCGCTGCACTGTCGGCGCAGTACCGCCAGAGCGGGCAGGTCGCCGTGTGCTTCTTCGGCGACGGGGCGACGAACATCGGAGCCTTCCACGAGGCGCTCAATCTCGCCGTCGTCTGGCGCCTGCCGGTCGTCTTCGTCTGCGAGAACAACCTCTACATGGAGTACACGCCGATCGCCGCCGTTACCGCCGTCGCCCGGCCTGCCGCCGATCGGGCCAGCGCCTACGGGCTCGAGCCGATCACCGTCGACGGCAACGACGTCGAGGCCGTGCACGCCGTGGCGAGCGAGCTCATCGCCCGGGCGCGCGACGGAGCCGGTCCGAGCCTGCTCGAGGCGCTCACCTACCGTCACGGCGGCCACTCCCGGGCGGACCCGGCCAAGTACCGTCCGGACGAGGAGGTCGCCGCCTGGCTCGAACGCGACCCCGTCCTCACCTACCGCGAGCGGCTCCTCGCCACAGGTATCGAGGCGACACGCCTCGAGGCAGCCGAGGCGGAGGTGGCGGCGGCGGTCGACGAAGCCACCGATCAGGCCAAGGCCTCCCCGCCTCCGGACCCGTCCTTGATCGAGCGCGACGTCTACGCCGATGGGGGTTCGCGATGGCGGAGCTGACCTACAGAAATGCCGTCGCCCGCGGCATCGCCCAGGAGATGGAGCGGGACCCCTCGGTGATCTTCCTCGGCGAGGACATCGCTGCTGCCGGCGGCGCCTTCAAGGCCACTGTCGGGCTGCTCGAGCAGTTCGGGCCCCTGCGGGTGCGCGACGCCCCGATCTCCGAGCAGGCGATCGTCGGTGCCGCCATGGGTGCGGCGATGACGGGCCTGCGCCCGATCGCCGAGGTGATGTTCTCGGATTTCTTCGCCGTCTGCTGGGACATCGTCGTCAACCAGATCGCCAAGACCCGTTATATGACCAACGGGCAGACGGCGCTGCCGCTCGTCATCCGGTCGGCCAACGGC
>DAHUZG010000408.1 GCA_027306715.1 Acidimicrobiaceae bacterium | reverse complement strand
CTCCCCCACTCCGGCTGCGCCCCGGGGGGCCCCGGGGCCCCCCGGGGGGCCCCGGGGGGGCTAGCGCAGGCTCGACCCGCCCGGCCGGTGGCGCGCCCTGCCGTTGACCGCCGAGACGACGGCGCGCAAGCTGGCGGTGAGGATGCTGGCGTCCATCCCCACCCCCCAGCGACGGGTGCCGGCGGCATCGACGGTCTCCACGTAGGCGACGGCGAGGGCCTCGGCGCCGGCGCTGACGGCGTGCTCGTGGTAGTCGAGGACGTCGACGGCGACCCCGGTCCCGTCGGCGAGGCCGGCCACGAACGCCGAGAGCGGCCCGTTGCCCTGCCCGGTGACGGTGAGGTGGCGCCCCTCGTAGAGCAGCTGCGCGGTCACCTTGTCCTCGCCTCCGCTCGTCGCTGTCTCGTGGGCGACGAGGCGCAGCGGGCCCGCCTTGTCGTCGAGGTACTCGGCCTCGAAGACCTGCCACATCTGCTGCGGCGAGATCTCGGTGCCGGTGTCCTCGGTGACGTGCTGGATCGCCTGGGAGAACTCGATCTGGAGCCGGCGCGGGAGCACGACCCCGTGCTCGGCCTCCATCACGTAGGCGACGCCGCCCTTGCCGGACTGGGAATTGACCCGGATCACGGCCTCGTAGCTGCGCCCGACGTGGTGCGGGTCGATCGGCAGGTACGGCACCTCCCACAGCTCGTAGTCGCTCGGGAGCGCCCCCATCCCCTTCTTGATGGCGTCCTGGTGCGAGCCCGAGAAGGCGGTGTAGACGAGGTCGCCGGCATAGGGGTGGCGGGGGTGGACCGGCAGCCGGTTGCAGTACTCGGCCACCCGCCGCACGGCGTCGACGTCGCTCAGGTCAAGGCGCGGGTCGACTCCCTGGGTGAGCAGGTTGAGCGCCAGGGTGACGAGGTCGACGTTGCCGGTGCGCTCGCCGTTGCCGAACAGGCAGCCCTCGATCCGGTCGGCGCCGGCCATCAGACCGAGCTCGGCGGCGGCCACGGCGGTGCCGCGGTCGTTGTGGTTGTGCTCGGAGAGAACGACGCAGTCGCGCTGCGAGACGCTGCGGTGGAAGAGCTCGATGAGGTCCGCATAGAGATTGGGCGTCGACATCTCGACGGTGGCCGGCAGGTTGAGGATGATCGGCTGTTCGGGCGACGGCTCGATCACCTCCATCACCGCCTCGCAGATCTCCACGGCGTAATCCATCTCGGTGCCGGTGAACGACTCCGGCGAGTACTCGTAGGCGACGTTCGTGCCCGCCAGCCGTGGCTCGAGCTGCCGGCACAGCCGCGCCGCGTCGACGGCGATCTGGGTGATGCCGTCGCGCTCGAGGCCGAACACCACGCGGCGCTGCAGGCACGAGGTCGAGTTGTAGAAGTGGACGATGACGTCGTGAGCACCCTGCAGGCACTCGTAGGTGCGCTCGATCAGCTCCGGGCGGCACTGGGTGAGGACCTGGATCGTGACGTCGTCAGGGACGAGGTCCTCCTCGATGAGCAGTCGCACGAAGTCGTAGTCCGGCTGCGACGCAGAGGGGAACCCGACCTCGATCTCCTTGAAGCCCATCTTGACGAGAGTGTCGAACAGTCGCCGCTTGCGCTCGGGGTCCATCGGGTCGATGAGCGCCTGGTTGCCGTCGCGCAGGTCGACGGCGCACCAGCGCGGGGCGGAGGTGATGCGCTGCGAGGGCCAACGGCGGTCCTCGAGCGACACTCCCTCGTACGGGCGGTACTTCTCGAAGGGCATCGGCTTCAAGATCACGCTCTTCGGGGGCATTCGGTAGTTCCTCTCTCGGTCCGATCGCCGGAAACAAAAAACCCCCTGGCCCGTCCGGGCGCAGGAGGTGGGGGCGGGCGCGGGCTGCGCTCGCCTCAGGTGAGAAGGAGGGACAGACGGCGCGGGGCCGTCACGTGTGTCACAGCTCCCAGTGTGGCGAACGCCCGCCGCCCGCGTCAAGCCGCCCCCCGGCGCCGGGATCGGCCGGCGAGGGCGGCGCGCTGCGGGCGCGTCCGAGCACCCAGGTCTCGAAGTCCTCCGCCGGCATCGGCGGGGCGAAGAGGTAGCCCTGCCCGAGCGAGCAGCCGAGCTCGGCGAGCTTGGCGCGCTGCACCGCCAGCTCGATGCCCTCGGCGCACAGCTCGAGACCCATCGTCCGGGCGAGACCGACGATGGCGCGCAGGATCGCGGTGTCGCTCGACTGCTCGGCAAGCCCGGTGACGAACGAGCGGTCGATCTTGAGCGAGGAGACCGGCAGCCGGCTCAGGTAGCTGAGCGAGGAGTAGCCGGTGCCGAAGTCGTCGATGGCGAGGCTGATGCCGAGGTCTCGAAGCCGGCGCAGCAGGACGATCGAGGCGTCGATGTCCTCCATCACGATGCTCTCGGTGATCTCGAGGCGGAGCGCCTCGGGTCCGGTGCCGGTTCTCGCCAGAGCGGCCGCGCAGGTCGCCACCGGGTCGCCCCCGCTCAGCTGCCGGGTCGAGAGGTTGACCGCCACCCACAGCTGCGAGCAGCCGGGCAGCTGCCTCCGCCAGCGGGTGACCGCGGCGACCGCCTGCTCGACGACGAAGGCGCCGATCTCGTGGATCAGCCCCGACGCCTCGGCGGTCGGAATGAACTCGGACGGCTCGAGCAGGCCCTGGCTCGGGTGCTCCCACCGCAGCAGCCCCTCGACGCCGACGGCTCGGCCGCCGACGAGCTCGACCACAGGCTGGAAGTGCAGGTGCAGCTGTTCGCGCTGGAGCGCGAAGCGCAGGGCACGCTCGATGCCGAAGCGGTCGGCGACGACGCGCCCGAGGGACGGGTCGAACACCTCCGCACGGCCGCCGCCACGGCGCTTGGCGAGGGCGAGGGCGACGCCGGCGTCACCGAGCAGCCGCTCGGGGCCGCCGTTCGGCGAGGCCAGTGCGACGCCACAGGACGCCGTCACGACGAGCTCCTCGGATCCGACGAAGAAGGCCTCGGCGAACAGGCCGACGAGCTGCTCGGCCGCCTCGGTGGCCTGCTCGGCGTCGGCCACGTCCTCGATCACGACGACGAACTCGTCGCCGCCGAAGCGGGCGGCGACCGCGCCCTGCGGGCCGCCCGAAATGAGCCGCTCGGCGACGTCGACGAGCAGCCGGTCGCCGGCGAGGTGGCCGAGGCCCTCGTTGACGAGGGCGAAGCGGTCGAGGTCGAGGAAGCAGACGGCGATGCGGCCGTGGCTCGCCCGCGCCCGGTCGAACACAGCCTGCAGCTGGCGCTCGAGCGCCTGGCGACTGGCCAGCCCGGTGAGCGGGTCGTGAGCGATGTGGTAGTCGAGGGCGGCCTGCTCGCGCTTCCGCTCGGTGACGTCCTGCAGCTGCCAGAAGACCCATCGTGGCGCGCCGTCGGCGCCGCGCACGACGCAGGCGTCAGCAGCGGCCCACCACGAGCTGCCGTCGGCGCGCACGTAACGGTGCTCGACACGCCCGGAGTCCGCCGGCCCGGCAAGCAGGTCGCGCACGAGCAGACCGCCTTCTGCGCGGTCGTCGGGGTGGACGAACTCCTCCAGGCAACAGCCGAGCAGCTCCTCCTCGCTGCGGCCGAGCAGCGTCGAGAGGGCGGGGTTGACGAGCGCCAGCGCCCCGCTCACCTCGGTCAGGGCCATCCCGGTGCTGCCGTGGTCGAAACCGAGGCGGAAGCGGGCGAGGGTGTCCTCGCCCGGTGCGATCTCGGCGGCCTGCTCGAGCGGCGTCAGCGTGGTGACGACGGCGTAGGCCTCGAGGCTGCCTTGATGCACGAGCGGCCGCGACGTCATCTCGAGCGTGGCGACGCCGTCGAGGTGGCGGACCTGGACCTGCATCGGACCGACGGCGCCGCCCTCGATGAGGGCGCGCCGCGCCGGCAGCTCGCTCGGAGAGAGGAGCCGACCCCTGCGATCGCGCCAACGGGTTCCGGGCAGGGGAAGGGGCCGCCCGAGCACGTCGTCGAGCTCGCAACCGATCAGCTCGAGGGCGCGGTCGTTGATCTCGAGCACGCGGCCGCCGATCGACTGCACGACGACGCCTTCGACGAGCGCGTCGAGCAGCGCACGCTCGTGGGCGAGCAGCTGGTCGAGGGCGATCGACTGGCGAGGGTCGGCGCCGAAGATCCCGCCGGCGTCGATCCCGTCTCCGGGCTCGACCGGCTCGCCGCGGTCGCCGGCGGCAAGGAGCCCGGGCACCGTACCGCCCGCACGGTCGGTCGGCGAGAGCAGCACGGCGAGGAAGGCGTCTCGATCGGGGCGGGGGGTGACCGTTTCCGCTCCTCCTCACGGCGCGAGCTGTCGGCTCGCGGTTGGCAACTTGCCGGACACCAGTTTGCCATAGCGCTGCAGGGAATCCCAGAAGAATCTCCTCCTGCGTGCCAAATCTCTCACCTGTGACCACGCTCGGTGGCAGAGCCGGTAGGTTCGTGCGCGCTAGGTGGCGCCGTCGTCGCGCTGCGCAGGAAGGAGGCGACCATGGGCGAACGCCCGACACCCGCCGGGCGGCACCGCCGGGCGGCCCGCTGCCGCCTCGTGGCCACCCTGGCGGGCGTGCTCGCCGTGTCGGCCGCGGCGCAGCTCAGGCGCCGCCGCCGCCACGCGGCCCGGCACGCCGGGCCGCTGTGGCCGGCGGTCCCCCGCCGCCCGGGGACGCGCTAGGGCGTCGCGCCGCCATCGAAGCTCGCGCCGAGCCGGCGGCGCCGCGGCCTCACCGGGTCCCGACGGCGGGCAAGATGGGGCGATGGTGCTCGAACATGCTGTCATCGACGTCACACCCGGGCGGGAAGCCGAATTCGAGGCTGCCTTCGCCAGCGCCAGTGCCAACATCAGCGGATCGCCGGGCTGTCGCGCCGTGCGGCTCCGGCGCTGCATCGAGACGCCGGCTCGCTACCTCCTGCTCGTCGAGTGGGAGCGCCTCGAGGACCATACCGAGACCTTCCGCCAGTCGCCGAGCTTCCAACGCTGGCGCCAGGGCGTGGGCGAGCTCTTCGCCGCTGCCCCGGCGGTCGAGCACTACGCCGAGCCGGCCTGAGGCGGGCGCTGGGCCGGCTGCTGGCTCAGCGGCGGGCTCGACCGACGAGGTCGGCGATGCGGGTGACGCCCGTGACGAGGTCCTCGTCGGAAAGCGCGTAGGAGAAGCGGGCGTAGCCCGGCGCCCCGAACGCCTCGCCGGGCACGAAGGCAACCTCTGCCTGCTCGAGGACGACCTCGGCGAGCTCGAGGGTCGTCGACGGCCGGTGCCCGCCGTAGTCGAGGCCGAGCAGCCCGTGGAACGACGGGAAGGCGTAAAAGGCTCCCTCGGGCAGCAGGCAGGTGACGCCCGGGATGGCATTGAGGAGCTGATGGATCCGGCGACGGCGGCGGTCGAACGCGGCCCGCATCTCGGCGACCGCCTCGAGCCCGCCGCCGACGGCAGCGAGAGCGGCGCGCTGGGAGACGTTGGAGACGTTCGAGGTCTCATGCGACTGCAGGTTGGTGGCGGCCTCGACGACATCGGCCGGCCCGATCATCCAGCCGACTCGCCAGCCGGTCATGGCGTAGGTCTTGGCGACGCCGTTGACGACGACACAGCGATCGGCGACCTCCGGCACGACCACCGGCATCGAGTGCTGCTCGGCGCCGTCGTAGACGAGGTGCTCGTAGATCTCGTCGGTGAGCACCCACCAGCCCCGCTCGACGGCGAGAGCGCCGATCTCGGCGATCTCGCTTCGCGAGTAGACGGCGCCGGTCGGGTTCGACGGCGATACGAACACGAGCAGCTTGGTCCGCTCCGAGGCGTGCGCCTCGAGCTTTTCGGGGGTGACCTTGAAGCCGCTCTCGGCTCCGGTCGGCACCACGACCGGCGTCCCTCCGGCGAGCGCGATCGACTCGGGATAGGTCGTCCAGTAGGGAGCGGGCAGGAGCGCCTCGTCGCCGGGATCGAGCAGGGCGGCAAAGGCGTTGGCGATGGCGTGCTTGCCGCCGTTGGTGACAAGTACCTGCGAGGCGGCGACCTCGAGACCGGAGTCGCGCCGCGTCTTGGCAGCGATCGCCTGGCGCAGCTCGGGCAGGCCGCCGGTCGGGGTGTAGCGGTGGTTTTGCTCGTCACGGCAGGCCGCCGCCGCAGCCTCGACGATCGCCACCGGGGTCGGGAAGTCGGGCTCGCCCGCCCCGAACCCGATCACGTCGGCGCCCGACGCCTTGAGCGCCTTGGCCTTGGCGTCGATGGCAAGGGTGGCCGACGGCGATACGCTCGCCGCACGGCGCGAGACCCGCCGGACGGGGTCGCCCACGATCGCCGGTGCGGGGCCGGCGGCGCCGGAACGGCTGATGCTCTCGACAGGCTGGGCGTCGGCCATGACGCCATGCTCGCACACCGAGCGGGCGGGCTCGGACCCGAGCGATGCGCCGCACCCGTGGCAGCGCAGGGCGCTTAGGCCCCGGCAAGGGGAGGACGGCCGTGCCGGAGATGACGCAGGAGATGACGCCGGAGATGACGCCGGAGATGACGCCGGCGCCAGAGAGGACGACACGGTGACCGAGGCACAGGTCGAGATCCCCGCAGAGCT
>DAHUZG010000384.1 GCA_027306715.1 Acidimicrobiaceae bacterium | reverse complement strand
GTCCTCGAGCTGCCACTTCACCTCTTGGATGCCGAGGCGGTGAGCGAGCGGGGCGTAGATGCTGAGCGTCTCCTCGGCCGTGCGGCGCCTCTTCCACTCGGGCAACGCATCGAGCGTCCGCATGTTGTGCAGCCTGTCCGCGAGCTTGATGACGAGAACCCGCCAGTCCCGCGCCATCGCCACGAGCATCTTGCGCATCGTGGCGGCTTGCTGCGCCTCCTTCGAGCCGAAACGGAGCCGGTCGAGCTTCGTGACGCCGTCGACGATGGCGGCCGTCTCGGCACCGAATTCCCGCTCGATCTGGTCGAGGTCGACGCGCGTGTCCTCGACTGCGTCGTGCAGCAGCGCCGCCACGGCGCTCGTGGCGTCGAGGCCAAGCTCGGCGACGATCGTCGCGACGGCGATCGGGTGCGTGACGAAGGGCTCGCCCGAAGCCCGCTTCTGGGCGTGGTGGGCTCGCACCGCGAGCGCGTGCGCCCGGCGCACGACCGAGAGATCCTCTCCCTCGTGGCGCTTGTCCAGGATCGCGAGGAGCCCCTCGACGGATTCGGTCGGAGGCGGGACGAGCGCCCTCGCGGCGGCGACCGGCGCGGCTGTGGCATCGCGCAGCCCAGCTACCTCGCTCGCCATGCGGCCTCTCCCTCCCAGGTCCCTCTTGGCGAGAGAGTACAGGTCGGAGGCCGTCTTTCTGGCGATCGGTCCGGGGCCCGCCCGGCGATCGGTCGGAGCCCGCCCGGCCGCTGTGACCGGCGGCGCCTGCCGACGAGGACACCGCCTTACCGGCCGGTAGCTTTGTGGCCGGTGGATCCCGGCCAGTCACACGCGATTTCGCCTCTCGGCGCCGCCACGCGCCCCCGGCCGTCTGTCCGGCCGGCGCTCGTGGTGGTCGGGATAGCGGTCCTCATCTGCGCTTTCGGTGCCACGTTCGCGATCCTGAGCGGTCGGCAGAGCTCGGGTACCCCGGTGCCCGGCGTCGGGCGCCTCGTGCCCGGAGTCGGCCTGCGGGCCGTCGCCGCCGCACCGGTCATGCGCCACATCGAGACGGCGGGGCAGCCACCGCGGAACATCGTCGGCGACCTCACGATCCCGGCCGGAGCCCGCTACCTCGGCGCCTCGGGCAGCGCGCAAGCACTCGACCAGTACGACAGGACCGTCACGATCAAGGTGAACTCGCCCGGCGCGACGGTCGTGCACTTCTACATGTCCGAGCTCTCGCGGGCGAAGTGGCTCGTCGTCTCCGACCGCTCGGTGCGAAGCGGCGTCGTGCAGATCATCGCTTCGCACGCCGGCTCGGACGGCTACGAGTGGCTCGTCGGGGTGAAGATCATCGACTACTCGCCGACCGTCTCGCCGGCACTCGCGGGGAACGGCCAGTCCGCCGTCAGCTGCACCGTGCAGATCAGGCTGCAGCAGCAGGGCGACGCGAGCTAGCACGCAACTGGCACCCGCCCGCCCGGAAGGCACCGGGTGCAGGGCGCCGGAAGGCGCCGGCTAGGCGCCCGCCTGGGCCGCGGTCAGTACCCCGGCGGCGTCGGGGACTTCCTCGGGCGCCGGCGGTTCCAGGCTGCGGAGGAACCCGCCCCAGACGAGCAGGTTCGCCGGGTAGATGAAGTAGCCGAAGCGCGTGGCGGGTGCGACCACGACTACGAGGACGATGGCGCAGGCGGTGAAGCGGGCGACGGCCGAAGGCCGGCGCGGCGTCCGCGTGGCGAGGGCGAACAGGATCGTGAAGGCCGCCACACCGAGCAATAGGACGGTCAGCA
>DAHUZG010000362.1 GCA_027306715.1 Acidimicrobiaceae bacterium | reverse complement strand
GCCGCCCGGGCGGCGATCGCCGCCGGCAGGCCGGACGGGGCGAGGGAGGCCGCCGAGGAGATCGCACGGGCGCTGCTGCGACCGGTGATCAACGCCACCGGCGTGCTGCTTCACACCAATCTCGGCCGGGCCCCGCTCGCGGTGCGCCGTGACGGCCGTGCGAGCAACCTCGAGCTCGACCTCGGCTCGGGCAGGCGCAGCGCCCGGCGTGGTGCCGTCGGCCGGCTCGCCGCGCTCGCCGCCGGAGCCGAGGACGCGCTCGTCGTCAACAACGGCGCCGCCGCCGTCCTGCTCGTCCTCGCCGCGCACGCCTGCGGGCGCTCGGTCGTCGTCAGTCGAGGTGAGCTCGTCGAGATCGGCGGCGGCTTCCGCATCCCGGAGGTGCTCGAGAGCTCAGGGGCGCGCCTTGTCGAGGTGGGCACGACGAACCGGACGCGCCTCGCCGACTACGAGCGGGCGGTCGCCCATCCGGACAACGACGTGGCGCTCGTGCTCAAGGTCCACCCCTCCAACTACCGCCTCGTCGGGTTCACCGAGTCCGTCCCGATCGAGCTCCTCGCCGGGCTCGGCGCTCCCGTCCTCGCCGACATCGGCTCGGGACTGCTCGACGCTGCTGCGCCCTGGCTGGCCGGGGCGCCGCCGCCGTGGCTGCAGCATGAGCCGGCCTCTCGCCAGACCCTGGCTGCGGGCGCGTCGCTCGTCACCTTCTCGGGCGACAAGCTGCTCGGCGGGCCACAGGCCGGCATCGTCGCCGGGCGCGCCGACCTCGTCGCCGCCTGCGCCCGGCATCCGCTCATGCGGGCGCTGCGGCCGGGCGGCCTCGTGCTCGAGGCGCTGCAGCAGGTGCTGCTCGCCTACCTGGCCCGTGACGGCATGGCGATACCCTTCTGGCGCATGGCGAGTGCCTCTCTCGAGTCGCTCTGGGAGCGCGCCCACACCGTCTCGAAGACCGGCGGTGGTCGAGCCTGCGCCACGAGGGCCGTAGCCGGAGCGGGATCGTTGCCCGGTCACGAGCTCGACTCGGCGGGGGTGGTGCTCGAGGGCGACCACTCCGCTTTGTTGCGCCGACACGACCCCCCCGTCGTCGCCCGGGTACGCGACGGCGCCACCATCCTCGACCTGCGAAGCGTCGCGCCCGAGGACGACGGGACCCTCGCAGCCGCCGTCCGCTCCGTGCTCGGACGGAGCTGAGGTGCACGTCCTCGCCACGGCCGGGCACGTCGACCACGGCAAGTCGACGCTCGTCCGGACCCTCACCGGCACCGACCCGGACCGGCTCGCCGAGGAGCAGCTGCGCGGGTTGACGATCGACCTCGGGTTCGCCGCGATGCGGCTACCGAGCGGGCGCGAGCTTGCCTTCGTCGATGTTCCCGGGCACGTCCGCTTCATCAAGAACATGCTCGCAGGCGTCGGCGCCGTCGACGCCTGCGTCTTCGTCGTGGCCGCCACCGAGGGATGGAAGCCACAGTCCGAGGAGCACCTGCGGATCCTCGAGCTGCTCGGCGTCCGCCACGGGATCGTGGTGCTGACCAAGTGCGGAGTGCTCGGCGACGCCGATCTCGTCGAGCTGGCGCGCCTCGAGGTCGCCGAGCACCTCGCCGGCAGCTTCCTTGCCACCGCCCCGGCCGTCGCCGTCGACTCCGTGGACCGAACCGGCCTTGACGAGCTCGTCGACTCGCTCGAGGCACTGCTCGCCACCACGCCTCCCGCACCCGACCGAGGGCGCCCACGGCTGTGGGTCGACCGCGCCTTTGCCGCCAAAGGCGCCGGCACCGTCGTCACCGGCACCCTCGCCGGCGGCAGCCTCGGGGTCGGGCAGCAGGTCCTGCTGCTGCCCCAACCCGACGGCCGCAGCAGCGAGCTGCTCCGGCTGCGCGCTCTCGAGTCACACGGCTCGAGCATCGAGCTCGCCTCCCCGGGCCGGCGGCTGGCCTGCAACCTCGTCGGCGTCTCTCACCACCAGGTTGCCCGCGGGCAGGCGCTCGTCCGTCCCCGCCAGTGGCATCCGACGTCGACCTTCGACGCCTCCCTGCACGTGCTCGCCACCCTCGACCACGACGTCGCCCGCCGCGGCGCCTACCACGCCTTCCTCGGCTCGGGAGGCTACCCGGCACGACTGCGCGTCCTCGGCGCGCAGCACATCGAGCCGGGCGGCGACGGCCTCGTCCGCCTGCGGCTGGGGGTCGCTCTCCCGCTCCTGCCGGGCGACCGCTACGTGCTTCGCGAGGTCGGGCGCTCGGAGACCGTCGGAGGGGGCGAGGTGCTCGACGTCGAACCGTTGCTCCCGGCGCTGCGGGCACGACCGGACCGATCCCTTCGCCGGGTCGTCGCCGAGCGGCGGTTCGTCGAGGCCGAGCTGCTCGAGCAGCTGACCGGCGAGCGGGTGGCCCCGAACCTCGCCGGCCGCTGGGTTGCCGACCCCGAGGCGCTCGCCACCGAGCGGGAGCGGCTGGCGGCGCTCGTGGCGAAGGCGGGCTCGCTCGGGCTTGACGTCGCCGTGCTCGACGAGCGCGAGCGCGCCGTGCTCGACTCGCTGGCTTCCGAGGCGATCGTCGTGCTGCGCCACGGGCGCGCCGTCGGCGCCCGAGCCGCCAGTGAGCGCCCGGTCCGGCACGCCTTTCTCGAGATCCTCGAGGCGAGCCTGTTCGACCCGCCGGCGCCGTCCGAGTGTGGCGTCACGCCGGCCGAGCTCGCGGCGCTCGTGCGCGACGGCGAGGTGCTGCGCCTTGACGCCGGCGTGATCGTGGCCGCCGCTGCGCTGCCGGTGGCAGCGGCGCGCCTGCGCCGGCTGCTCGAGGATCAGCCGGAGGGCTTCACCGCCTCGGCGGCGCGAGCCACCCTCGGCACGTCCCGGAAGTACGCGCTGCCGCTCCTCGCCCACCTCGACGCCATCGGGGTGACGCGCCGGCGGGGCGAGCTGCGCGTCCGTGGGCCGCGCCTCGACGAGGTCGCCGGAGCGGCGGCGGTGACGGCGTGAGCGCCCGGGAGAGGGCGGGAGCGGCGGGAGCGTTGCGCCTCACCGAGACCGCCCCCGGGGGCGGGTGCTCCTGCAAGCTCCCCGCCGCCGACCTCGAGACCCTCCTCGCCGGCGCCTTCGGCGACGGCGACCTCGCCGCGGCCGCCGGCAGCGGGCGCCTCATCTGCGGGCTCGAGTCCGGCGACGACGCCCTCGTCGTCGCCCTCGACTCGGGCAAGGCGCTCGTCTTCACGACCGACTTCCTCACCCCTGTCGTCGACGACGCCTTCGACTGGGGGCGGATCGCCGCTGCCAACGCCCTGTCGGACGTCTGGGCGATGGGGGGCGAGCCGCTGGCGGCGCTCAACCTGCTCGCCTGGCCGGTCGAGGTGCTGCCACTCGAGATCGCCGGAGAGGTGCTCGCCGGCGGCCGCGCCATAGCCGCCGAGGCGAGCTGCTGGCTCGCCGGCGGCCACAGCATCAAGGACTCGACGCCGAAGTACGGCCTGGCGGTGACCGGCCTCGCCGAACCCGGCGAGCTGCTGCGCAACGACGCCTGCCGCCCTGGCGACCCGATCAGCTTGACCAAGCCGATCGGCGTCGGCATCTTGAACAACCGCCACAAGCTCACCGGCGAGGTGTTCGAAGAGGCGGTGGCCACGATGACGGCGCTGAACCGCGAGGCCTCTCGCGCCGCCAGGGCGGCGGGCGTGCGTGCGGCCACCGACGTCACCGGCTTCGGGCTGCTCGGCCACCTCTACAAGATGGCCCGGGCGAGCGGCGTGACCGCCGTGCTCGACGCCGCCAGCGTGCCGGTGCTCGAGGGCGCCCGAGCGAGCCTCGCCGCCGGGTACGTGCCGGGCGGGACACGCGAGAACCTCGACTGGGTCCGGACCGGGCTCGAGTCGGACCTCGACGAGGACGAGCTGCTCCTGCTCGCCGACGCGCAGACCTCCGGAGGCCTGCTCGTCGCCGGCGAGATCCCCGGGGCGCCGGTGATCGGCGAGTTCGTCGCCGAGCGGTCGCACCGCCTCGTGATCTGAGCCTCGTGATCTGAGCCTCGTGATCTGAGCCTCGTGATCTGAGCCTCGTGAGGG
>DAHUZG010000034.1 GCA_027306715.1 Acidimicrobiaceae bacterium | reverse complement strand
GATCGACGAGCTCGAGCGGCTGCTCGGCGAGCTGCTCCAGCGCCGAGCTGGAGCTGCAGCCGGTTCTGGTGACCGAGCGCCGAAGCTGTGGTCACGTGGCGCCAGCGGGGCTGCACGGCGCAGCCCGGGGATCGTGGGCGTCCCCTCGGTGACGAGCCGCGAGCGAGAGGTCCTCGGCGGCCTCGCTCGCGGCGAGAGCACGTCGAGCATCGCCCGCCGGCTGGGGGTCGGGACGGCGACGGTAAGGACCCATGTCCAGAACCTCTTCTACAAGTTCGGCACGCACTCGCGCCTCGAGCTGCTCGCCCAGGCGCGGCGGATGGGCGTCCTCGCCTCGCCGGCAGCCTTCCCCGTGCGGCCGGGCCGACCGCTCGGCGCCCCGTCCACCGCGCTTCTCGCGAGCGATCCTGGTCCCTACCCTCGTGCGGAGCGTCGCCTGGCCTGAGGCGACCCCCCTGTCTCGTTCCCGCCGCTGTCCAGTCGGCTGACAGCGCCTACCCGTCGGACTCGGTCCTCGTGCGCCGGTAATTACGATGTGGGGCGAGTGCCATGATGCCGTAGGCACGGATCGTTGCATCGGCGCGCCCGGGCGCGAGATACTCGATTGATGCATGCGGGAATCGGCGGCGATCCTGGGTCCGAATACGTGCGGGTCGGCGTGGTGAGTGACAAGCCGATGCTTGCGGACGGGCTGGCGAGCCTCCTCGACGCCGAGCCCGGCGTGGCGACCGTCGTGTCGAGCGGAGACCTCGAGCTGTCGCTCGGCTTGCTCGAGGACGGCAAGCTCGAGGTGCTCGTGGTCGAGAAGAGCACGCTCGATACCGCCGCCCGGGCGCGGGCAGCGGCGACGCTGCGACGCCGGCCTGAAGCCGGCGTCGTCGTCGTCGGGACCGTCCTGCCGCCGCTCGGCGCGCCTGCGGCACGCTGGCGGTCCGCCGACGACCGTCGCGGGGTGGCCGGAGTGCTCGACGCCTTGCGTCTGCTCTGGGAAGCTGCCGGGCCGGAGGCCTGATCCGAGACCACGCTTTGGGCGCCGGCCGGCGCTCCAGCTCCCGCAGGGTTGTCCCGGGTCCACCCGGGCGCTGACCGCGAGCCCTGCCCCTCCGGCGCAGCATCCCTCGCGCCTGCCTGCTCTGCCCCTGCCTGCTCCGCGCCTCCTGCTCCGCGCCTCCTGCTCTGCGCCTGCCTGCTCGGCGCCCTCTCCGGTCTTGCCGCCGGCATGCCTGCTCTGCCGCGGCCCGACGGGGGCGCCTCCCGCTGCCGCCGGGTCGACTTGCGCTGCTCGATCCGCCCCGAAGGCTCCCTGAGGCAAAAGGGGCCCCGGTGGGGGGGCTGCGCTTGGCACAACTGCGCCATTCACCCCGACCGGTGGTTGACGGTGGGGCGCTTCACCCATATAGTGGCGCGAAGTGGAGCAAAAGGGAGCGCAGGGAATCGCTGCGCCGGTAGGAGCCCCTGAGGGGGAGGACAGCGCAGTTGTCGCTCGGGGCGAGGTTCTTCGGCCGGTACGAGCACTCGCTCGATGCCAAGGGGCGGCTGATCCTGCCGGCCAAGCTGCGCGGCGCGTTCGGCCAGACGGGCTATCTGGCGCCGCATCTCGAGGGCTGCCTGGCGCTGTGGACGAGCGAGGAGTTCGAGGAGGAGGTGCGCGTCCGGCTCTCCAGCGCCGATCTCGACCCGGTCTCGCGCAACCAGGTCCGCGACTGGTCGGCGGCGGTGTTCGAGGCGGAGATCGACCGGCAGGGCCGCATGCCGATCCCCCCGCACCTGCGCACGTACGCCCACCTCGAGCAGGAGGTCCTCGTGACCGGCATGATCAACCGTGTCGAGCTGTGGTCGCCGGCGACCTGGTCGGCACGCCAGCTCGAACAACCGGGAAGCGATTGAGAGTGCACGATGGTGCGCGACCCACCGGCAGCTCTTCGGCCCTCGCGCCGGACGGCTCGTCCTTTCCCTTCTCCGCCAGGCCCCGTCTGCTCTCGCAGCGATGCCGGCGCCAGCTGCGGTGTCATGCCGCCGCTGGCGTCACGCCCCGCTGTGTCAGCGCGGGGGCGGAAGGGCTGCCCGTGAGTCGTCCCTTCGTCCACGAGCCGGTGATGCTCGCCGAGGTGCTGGATCTGCTCGCCCCGGTTCCGGACGGACTTGTCCTCGACGGCACCGTCGGCGGCGGTGGCCACGCCGCGGCGATCCTCGCCGCCCGCCCCGGATGGCGGCTGATCGGTCTCGACCGTGACGCCGAGGCCGTCCGTGCCGCCACCGAGAGGCTGGCGGCGTTCGCCCCGCGCGCCGCGGTCGAGAAGCGCCGCTTCGACGAGCTCGGCGCCGCGCTGGCCGCCGACGCCGGCGCGGCGGGCCTCGACGAGAAGCCGGGCCTGGCGGCGGCGTTGCTCGACCTCGGCGTCAGCTCTCCTCAGCTCGACGTCGCCGAGCGCGGCTTCTCGTACCGCCTGGACGCTCCGCTCGACATGCGGATGGACCGCAGCTCCGGCAGGACGGCGGCAGACATCTGCAACAGCTGGAGCGAGTCCGAGCTGGCAGCCCTCTTCGCCGCGCACGGCGAGGACCGCTTTGCACGCCGCATCGCCCGCGCCGTCATCGCCCGGCGCCCCGTGCTCAGCACGGGGCAGCTGGCCGAGGCCGTCACCTCGGCGGTGCCGGCGGCTGCCCGCCGTCGGGGCCATCCGGCGCGCCGCGTCTTCCAGGCGCTGCGGGTGGCGGTCAACGACGAGCTCGAGCAGCTCGCCACGGCGCTCGATGCCGCCGCAGCGGCGCTCGTCCCCGGCGGGCGGCTGCTCGTGCTCTCCTACCACTCCGGCGAGGACCGCCTCGTCAAGACCCGCTTCGCCGAGCTGGCGAGCGGCGGCTGCGTCTGCCCTCCCGGGCTGCCGTGCGTCTGCGGCGCCGACCCGCTTTTCGACGTGCTCACCCGCGGTGCACGCCTGGCGTCGGCGGCCGAGGTGGAGCGCAACCCCCGCGCCGAGGCGGCACGGTTGCGAGCGTTGGCCCGGCGTCTCGTGCCGGGCGGCGCCGGGGCGGCACCGGGATCGGGCGGCGCCGGGGAGG
>DAHUZG010000352.1 GCA_027306715.1 Acidimicrobiaceae bacterium | reverse complement strand
CGGCGCCGAGGTGCTCGCCGCCGACCGCGCTCCCGACGGCAGGGCGAGGGCGCGCACCGCCCTCGGCGTGCCGCTCGAGGCGCTGCTCGTGGCGGTCGTCGGCGGCTCGCTCGGAGCCCGCCGGCTGAACGACGCGGCAGTGGCGCTGGCGACGGCGCCCGGGGCACCGCCGGCGATGTTCGTCTACCACGTGACGGGGCGCCGCGACCACGAGCGCGTCGTCGCCGCCGCGGACGCCGCCGGGCTCGGAGAGCGCTACTGCGCCGTCGCCTACGAGGCGCAGATGCCCTCCCTGCTCGCCGCCTGCGATCTGCTCGTCTCGCGAGCGGGTGCCTCGACCGTCGCTGAGGTGACGGCGATCGGCGTGGCGAGCGTCCTCGTCCCGCTGCCGAACGCTCCGGCGGACCATCAGCGGCGCAACGCCGAGGTCCTCGCCGCCGCCGGCGCCGCGCTCGTGCTCGACGACGTCGCCTGCACCGGAGGCGAGCTGACCCGGCTGCTGAGCGAGTTGGCGGCGACGCCGTCTCGGCTCGAGGAGATGGCGGCCGCTGCAGCAGGTCTCGGGCGGCGCGACGCCGCTGAACGGATCGCCGCACTTGTCGACGAGGTCGGGCGGCCCCGGGCCGGACGGCGATGAGCGCCGTGGAGCGACTCGACCTCAGCCGTCCCCGGCGTGTCCACGTCGTCGGCGTCGGAGGAGCGGGCATGAGCGCCATCGCCACCGTGCTCGTGGCGATGGGCCACGAGGTGAGCGGCAGCGATCTCAAGGCCGGTGCCGCCCTCGAGCGGTTGCGTGCCCTCGGCGTGCGTGTCGACATCGGCCATGCGCCGGCCCAGATCGGTGACGCCGAGGTGCTCGCCATCTCGAGCGCCGTCGATGACGCCAACCCGGAGGTCGCCGAGGCGCGCCGGCGCGGGATCCCGGTCATCGCCCGAGCCGGCGCGCTCGCCGCCATCGCCGACCAGCGCCGGCTGCTCGCCGTCGCCGGCACGCACGGCAAGACGACGACGACTTCGATGCTGGCCCTCGTCCTCGTCGCCGCCGGAGCCGATCCCTCCTTCATCGTCGGCGGCGACCTCAACGAGATCGGCACGAACGCCGTCTGGGGAGGCGGGGAGTGGCTGGTCGCCGAGGCGGACGAGTCCGACGGGACCTTCCTCGAGCTCGAGCCGGAGCTCGCGGTGGTGACGAGCGTCGAGCCCGACCACCTCGATCACTACGGGTCCTTCGCGGGGCTGCGAGACGCCTTCGCCCGATTCCTTCGCAGCGCCCGGGAGAGCATCGTCGCTGCTGACGACCCCGGGGCGCGATCGGTCGCCCCGCCCCGAGCGCTGAGCTACGGCTTCAGCGCCGACGCCGGCCTGCGGATCTCCCGCTTCGCCGGCGGCCGCAGCGACGTCCGCTTCGAGCTCACCCGCGACGGCGAGGTCCTCGGCGAGCTGGCGCTGCCCGTGCCCGGAGCGCACAATGCCCGCAACGCGACGGCGGCCTTTGCTGCCGCCTCGGCCCTCGGGATCGGCTTAGACGAGGTGCGTGAGGCGCTCGCCCGCTTCGCCGGCGTCGCCCGCCGGTTCGAATTCCGCGGCGAGGCGCACAGCGTGACCTTCGTCGACGACTACGCCCACCTCCCCGGCGAGGTGGCCGCGGTTCTCGACGCCGCCCGCCGCGGCGGCTGGGCGCGGATCGTCTGCGTCTTCCAGCCGCACCGCTTCTCCCGCGTCGCCGCGCTCTGGCGAGATTTCGCCGACTGCTTCTCCGAGGCCGACGTCCTCGTCGTCACGGGCATCTACCCCGCCGGCGAGGCTCCCCGGCCCGGGGTCTCCGGCCGCCTTGTCGCCGAGGCGGTCTCGGCTGCGCATCCCGAGGCCGACGTCACCTACCTCGAGCGCCGATCCGAAATCGTCGAGCACCTGCGCAGCAAGCTGCAGCCCGGCGACTGCTGCCTCACGCTCGGAGCCGGGGACCTCACCAGCCTGCCCGACGAGCTTCTCGCCGAGCCGACGTGGTAACCGCCCTCGATCTCGCCGCCGAGCTGCTCGGCCCGCTGGCGCGGCGGGACGAGCCGATCGGCGCCCGCACGACCTATCGCGTCGGGGGAGCGGCGGCGCTGTCTGTCGTCGTCGAGCGTGACGAGGACCTCGAACGCGTCGCCGCGGCCGTCTCCGGAAGCGGGATCGAGGTGCTCGTGATCGGTCACGGGTCGAACCTGCTCGTCGCCGACGCCGGCTTCGATGGGCTGTGCGTGACCCTCGGCGAGGCGTACGGCGCGGTCGTCGTCGACCCCGGACGCGCCGAGGTGCGCGCCGGAGGCGCGGCGGCCTATCCCGTGCTGGCGCGCCAGAGCGCTGCGGCGGCTTTGGCCGGGCTCGAGTGGGCGGTCGGGATCCCCGGCTCGGTCGGCGGCGCCGTGGCGATGAACGCCGGCGGCCACGGCAGCCAGACGAGCGACCGGCTCGTCACCGCCCGCGTCGTCGATCTCAGCCGAGGCTCGTCGTCGATCCGTCGCGCGGCCGACCTCGAGCTCGGCTACAGGCGCTCGTCGCTGCGCCCCGGCGAGGTCGTGCTCGACGCCGTCTTCTCCTGCAGACCGGGCGACACCGACCAGTCCGCCGCCGAGATCGCGACGATCGTCCGCTGGCGGCGCGAGCACCAGCCCGGTGGGCGCAATGCCGGCTCGGTCTTCACCAACCCTCCCGGCGACGCCGCTGGGCGCCTTGTCGAGGCGGCCGGGTTGAAGGGCTTCCGAATCGGCTCGGCGGTGGTGTCGGACAAGCACGCCAACTTCATCCTCGCCGACCTCGGCGGCTCGGCCGACGACGTCCACCGCGTCGTCTGCGAGGTGCAACGGCTCGTCGCCGCGCGCCTCGGCGTGGAGCTCGTCACCGAGCTCCGCCTCGTCGGCTTCGGGGTGCGGCCGTGAGCGCGCCGACTGCGGCTCCGCCGCGGCGGGCGCCGGCCTCGGGGGCCCCCGCGCCCGATCCCCGCATCCGGGCGCGTCGGGTTGCGGTGGCGCGCGCCCGCGGCCGGCGGCGTCTCGCCGGGCTGGCCGCTGTGCTGTCGGCACTGCTGGTTGTCACTCTCGCCCTCGTCGCCGTTCATTCCCCGCTCTTTGCCGCCCGCCACGTCGAGATCACCGGGGCGGTGCACACGCCGCCCGCCGAGGTGCTGGCGGTGACCGGGCTCGGGCGGCGGCCGCCGCTCGTCGACGTCAACGGCGGCGCCGATGCCGCCCGGCTCGAGCGCCTCCCCTGGGTCGCCTCCGCCCGCGTCGAGCAGAGGTGGCCGGACTCGGTGAGGGTGTCGATCGTCGAGCGGCACGCCGTAGCGGCGTTACCCCTTCCGACGGGTAATTTCGCACTGGCGGACGCGAGTGGTCGGATTCTTGCCGAAGACGTGGCACCGCCTCCCGGGGCATTCGTCATCACCGGGCTGCGTTCGTTGCTGCCGGCTGGCGCGACGCTGCCGACCGCGCTGCGCCGTCTCGCCTCTCTTGCCGGTGAGCTGCCCGCTTCGCTGGCGCCGGCGGTGCGGGCGATCGAGGAGACAGGAGCTGGCGTCGAGCTGCGGCTGAGCGCCGGCCCGACTGCGCTGCTCGGCTCCGACCCGCGCCCGCGTCGCCAAGCCGTCGCGCTCGAGACCCTGCTCGCCAAGGTGCCGATGACCGGCATCGCCGCCATCGACCTGCGAGTTCCCGCCGCCCCGGTCTTGACCCCGTGAGGCACCGGGCCTATCTTCTGTCGATCCAACGTCGTGTGGGCCCGCGAGGGAGGCGCTACCGGGGCAGGGGCGCCACCGGTTGCCCGGCCGTCGCTCGATTCGGTTGCCGGCCGGCGATGGGCCCCCTCGGCGCCAAAGGCCGGGGCCGTCGTGCCTGCCCGGTCGCTACGGGACGTTGGCGACAGCCCAGCAAGACGTACGCGGTAGCGCAGGAAGGCAGGGCACAGTGACCGGCTCATCGAGCTTCATCGCCGTGATCAAGGTCGTCGGCGTCGGCGGTGCCGGTGTGAACGCCGTCAACCGGATGATCGACGCCGGCCTTCGGGGAGTGGAGTTCATCGCTGTCAACACCGACGCCCAGGCGCTGTTGATGAGCGAGGCCGACATCAAGCTCGACATCGGCCGTTCGATCACCCGTGGCCTTGGGGCTGGAAGCGATCCGGAGGTGGGTCGCGCCGCCGCGGACGAGCACCTCGAGGAGATCGAGGAGGTGCTGAAGGGCGCCGACATGGTCTTCATCACCGCCGGCAAGGGCGGGGGCACCGGCACCGGCGCCGCCCCGGTGATCGCCGAGGTGGCGCGGGGCCTCGGGGCGCTCACGATCGGGGTCATCACCCGCCCCTTCGACTTCGAGGGGCGCCGCCGCTCAGTGCAGGCCGAGCTCGGCATCCAGCGGCTGAAGG
>DAHUZG010000338.1 GCA_027306715.1 Acidimicrobiaceae bacterium | reverse complement strand
CGCCCTGCGGGCCGATCAGCACCGCCTCGTCGCCCTCTCGCACGCCGCTTCGCAACGAGCAGGCCACGAGGAGCTGGTCCATCGTCACCTGGCCGACGAGAGGGCAGCGCCGCCCCCCGATGAGGACGGCTCCGCCAGCGGCGAAGTAGCCCCTCGAGACTCCGTCCGCGTAGCCGAGCGGCACCGTTGCGACGAGGCAGCGCTTCGCGAGGGGCTTCACGCGCCCATAGGAGAGCCGTTCGCCGGCGGGGTACTCCCGCACGAGGGTCACCTTCGCCTTCCAGGCGAGGACGGGCCGCAGCGGCTCGGCCCCGACGCGGGCGAGCTCGGCGGCGAGCAGCGGCCCGACCTCGTGGCCGGGGGCGTAGCCGTAGAGCGCGATGCCGCAACGGACGAGGTCGAGCCGCGTCGGCGGATGGGCGAGGGCGCCGGCGGTATTGGCGAGGTGGACGGCCGGCACGTCGATCGAGCGGGCGGCGAGGTCGCGGCGCAGAGCGAGCAGGCGGCGCAGCTGCTCGGCAGTGGTGGCGTCCTCGGGGCGGTCGGCGACCGCCAGGTGGCTCCAGATCGCCTCGAGGCGCAGCCGCGGCGAGGCGGCGACGGCCGCAACGAGGCCGGTGAGCTGATCCGGGTCGGCTCCGACCCGGTGCATGCCGGTGTCGACCTTGAGCTGGACGGCCACCGGCCCCGTAGCGGCCGCCAGCGCCGCGGCTCGGGAAGCGGCGGCCACCCCGCCCGCGGTGTAGAGCGTCGGCGTCAGCCCGGCGGCGACGGCAGCCTCGATGCCCTCCGGCGACGGCTCCGAGAGGAGCAGCACTGGCGCCGCGATGCCGGCCTCCCGCAACGCCAGCCCTTCCTCGACGAGGGCCACCGCCAGGCAGGCTGCCCCGCCGGCGAGCGCGGCACGGGCGGTGCCGGCGGCGCCGTGCCCGTACCCGTCGGCCTTCACGACCGCGCACAGCGATGCCGGCGCCGCGATCCCGGCGAGCACGGCGGCGTTGTGCTCGACAGCCGCCAGGTCGACCTCGAGCCAGTTCGGCCGGTACCGCCTCACCGCTCGGGTCCGAGATCGGAGAGCACCCTCGAGACGAGCAACGGCAGGTCGCCGGCGACGAGACCCGCCGCCGGGCCGAGCGAGGCGGCCCGGCCATGGACGTGGGCGGCGAGCGCCGCCGCCAGCGCCGGCGCCGCCCCGGCGGCGAGGAAGGCTCCGATCACGCCCGACAGCACGTCGCCCGTCCCCGCTGTGGCGAGCCGGCTCGATCCTGACGTCGCCAGCAGCACCGCGCCGTCTGGCTCGGCGACGACAGTGGGCGACCCTTTCAAGAGCACGACGGCCGCGGCGCGCGACGCCAGCGAGCGGACGGCGGCGAGGCGGTCGGTGCCGGGAGCCTCGCCGCCCAGGCGTGCGAACTCCCCCTCGTGCGGGGTCATCACGAGCGGGGCCCGCTCGCCGAGAGCCCGGCGCGCAGTTAGCGCCGCGCTCCCGCCGGCGCCGGCCTCGAGTCGCCCGAGGCAGTTCAGCCCGTCGGCGTCGAGCACGAGCGGGATCGGCGCCTCGGCGACCAGGCGCCGCACCGCGGCGCGTGCCGCCTCACCGGTGCCGATGCCGGGTCCGAGGACGAGCGCCTTGCAGCGTCCGGCGAGCTCGAGCACCGTCGCCGCCCAGTCCTCCGCCGGCACGGCGCGGGAGACGACCTCGGCGGCGGCGACGCTCCCGGGCGCCACCCCGGGCGAGCCGAGGAGCACCATCCCCGAGCCCGCCCGCATGGCGGAGCGCGAGCTCAGCTCGGCCGAGCCGAGCATTCCCGGCGAGCCGGCCACGACGAGCACCGCGCGGTCCCACTTGTGGCCGTCCGGGCGCCGGCACGGCAGCCACGCGGCGACGTCGGCGTCCTCCACCTCCTGGGCTGCGGTCGGGCCGGGGTCGAGGCCGATGTCGGCGACGGTGACGGCGCCGCTTCGCCTGCGCCCCTCGCCGAGCAGCAGGCCGGTCTTGGGGGCGGCCAAGGTGATCGTGGCGTCGGCGAGCACTGCTCCGGCGCAGGCCTGACCGGTGAGCCCGTCGACGCCAGAGGGGATGTCGACGGCGAGCACCGCCGCTCCGGGTGGCGGGGCCGGCGCGGCGTACTCGCCGCGAAAGCCGGTCCCGTACGCGGCGTCGATCACGAGGTCGCACTGCTCGAGCCGCGCCGGTGCTTCGGTGGCCGCGAGCACCTCGCAACGGGCGCCGCGCCCGCTCAGATGGCGGGCGGCGACCCGGCCGTCGTCGCCGTTGTGCCCGCGCCCGGCGACGACGACGACACGGCGACCGTAGGCGCCCCCGAGAATCGCCAGGGCGGCGCCGGCGACGGCGCGACCGGCCCGCTCGACGAGGACGTCGAGACCGATCGTCTGCTGAGCCGCCTCGTCGGCGGCGCGCATCTCGTCGGGGGTGCAGACCGGCCTCATGCTCGCTCGGGCCTCATGCTCGCTCGGGCCTCATGCTCATCGCCAACGGCGGCGCACCCGCCGCGCCCCTCGAGGCAGCGGCGGCGGGCAAGCGCGGCGCCCCAGCGGTCCAGCTCGACAGCGTCGAGCCCGACCGCGATCATTCGACGGTGACGACCTTGGCGAGATTACGCGGCCGGTCGACGTCGTTGCCGAGGGCCCGGGCGAGGGTGTAGGCGAAGCACTGCAGCGGCACGACGTCGACCACCGGCGAGCACACCTCCTCGACGTGCGGCACCTCGAGCACGGCATCGACGGCACGGCACGTCTCGCCGTCGCCCTCGTCGGCCACGGCGACGACGGTGGCGCCCCGCGCCCGCATCTCCTCGACGTTGGCCATCACCTTCTCCCACAGCGGCGTGCGCGTGGCGACGACGACGACCACCGCACCCGGCTCGATGAGCGAGATCGGCCCGTGCTTCATCTCCCCTGCGGCGTAGCCCTCGGCGCGCAGGTACGCCAGCTCTTTCAGCTTGAGCGCTCCCTCGAGCGCCACCGGGTAGCCGCTGCGGCGGCCGAGGTAGTAGAAGTCCCGCACCCCGGCGAAGCGCTGCGCCACCTTCTCGTACTCGCCGAAGCGGGCGAGCACGGCCTCGAGCTGGGAGGGCAGGGCAAGGAGGTGGGCCGCCTCGCTGGCGGGCGTACCGAGCACGTTGCGCACGCGAGCCAGGTGCAGCGCGAAGCACTCGAGCAGCACCAGCTGGGTGAGGTGGCACTTCGTCGAGGCGACGCCGATCTCGGGGCCCGCCCGGGTGTAGACGACGGCATCGGCTTCGCGGGCCATGAGCGAGTCGACGACGTTCGTGACGACGAGGGTGCAGGCTCCCCGGCGTCTCGCCTCGCGCAGCGCGTGGTAGGTGTCGACCGTCTCGCCGGACTGGCTGATCGCGACGACGAGGGTGCGATCGTCGAGCACGGGCTCGCGGTAGCGGAACTCGCTCGCGATCTCGACGTCGGCAGCG
>DAHUZG010000332.1 GCA_027306715.1 Acidimicrobiaceae bacterium | reverse complement strand
CGTGGCGGGGGCCCCGCCGAAAGTGCCGGCCAGAGAGGCTGCGGCGACGGGCACACGATCGGCGGGATACCCCGGTGGGGAAAGAGCCCCTTGTGCTGCCGGCAGGCCAGGGCCGCTCGGTGGCTGCAGAACCACCGCTTGTGGCGAGGGGAACCCCTCGGACCCGGGCGGGGCACTGGCGCCGGGCGACGGGCCGGAGGCGGCTGGCGCCGGCGGGGCCGCGGCGTCGCCGAGCATCTCGACCGGCTCGAGCCCCGGCCCGGTGACAGTCGCCTTGGCCTTGGGCACGAACGGCGGCAGCGAGACCGCGGGCGCCAGCGGCGTTCCACCGGCCCACGGGTCGCTCGTAGCCCGCCTCCGGGCGGCCGGAGAAGCCGCCAGGCGGCCCGGTGCGCCGGGCATCGGCGGCTGGCCGTCGAGTGCCATCGCCGTCCTCGCGAACGACGAGCGCGGCGGTGCCGGCGAGGCCACAGGTTGGCCCGGGGACCACCGGCGCCGGTCGGCGTCCGTCGTTGTCAGCGCCTCGATCCTCCCGATCGGTCGGCGCGCGGAGGTGCTCGCGAGCCGCCGCCTCCGGCGGCGTGCCCGGGACGCGAGCGCGAGCACCACGGCGAGAACGATCACCGCTCCCCCGATCGAGGCGACGAGCATCCACGGAAAGCTGCTGTCGGCGATGCCGCCGACCGGAATGGCGTCGTACTGCTGGCTCGCGATCTGCTGCAGCGTGGCAAGTGAGGTCGTGCCGTAGCCGACGACGACGACCGTGACGTCCGCCTCGGGCCAGGCGATGGCCAGCGCCATGCGGAGCGAGGTTCCCGGCTCGGCGAGGCCGGCACCGCTCGGGCAGCTGCCCTCGACGGCGTGGGGGATCACCGGGTAGCGCGCCTCGGTGGTCGAGCTGGCCCCGCAGGCGGCGTCGAGCAAGCTGAGCGAGCTCGTCGTGCTGGCGAGCACCTGAGCCGAGAAGTGTGAGATGAAGATGCCGGCGCCGGCGGAGCTGGCGGGAGAGAACCATTGCTCCCCGGCCGTCGAGGTGGGCGGCCCGACGGTCGTCTCGACCCGCTGCAGCTGGCCGATGTCCGCCTCGGTGACCGCTGCCGGCAACGAAGCCCATCCCGGCACCGGATCGGCGATGACGTAGTGGTCGAGCGCAGGGTCTCCGAGCGCCGCCGCCGGGCCGGAGACGGCGAGCAGCGAGACGGCGAGCAGCGAGGCGCCGAGCAGCGAGTCGGCGAGCAGCGAGACGGCGAGGCAAGAGACTGATCCTCGCGCCATCCCCCCTGGTCTCATCCGTGTCAAATTACACACGTCCGGGCAGCTCCGCTCTGCTGATCAGCCTGGCGAGCGGCCCGTTGCCAGCGTGGATGTCAGAAGCTGGAGACGCCGCCATCCTGTGCCCGGCGACGCGCGGCGGCCACCGCGTTGACGAGCAGCTCGGCACGGGTCATCGGCCCGACGCCACCGATGCGCGGCGTGATCCAGCCGGCCACCTCGGCCACCGCCTCCTCGACGTCGGAGAGCAGCTTCCGCCCTTCGAAGCTCGTCCCGGCGCCGACGACGGCGGCGCCGGGCTTGACCATCTCGGCGGTGACAAGAGCAGGGCGCCCGGCGGCGGCGACGACAACGTCCGCCCGCCGGACGTGCTCGGCGATGTCGGCCACGCCGGTGTGAACGACGGTGACCGCGGCGTTGCAGCCGGGGCGCCTCATCGCCAGCAGCAGCGCGAGCGGTCGTCCGATCGTCAGCCCGCGGCCGATGACGACGACGTGGCGCCCCTCGACAGGGACGTCGTGAGCGGCGAGCAGCTCGACGATGCCCGCCGGCGTGCACGGCAGCGGGCCGGGCCGACCCATCACCAGCCGCCCGAGGTTGACCGGGTGCAGCCCGTCGACGTCCTTGTCGGGCGCGACGGCGTGGAGCGCTCGCTCCTCGTCGAGATGGCCAGGCAGCGGCAGCTGGACGAGGAAGGCGTCGATCGCCGGGTCGTGGTTGAAGGTCGCGATGACGTCCTCGAGCTCGTCCTGGGTGGCATCGGCGGAGAGGTGCTCGTTCACCGAGTAGATGCCGATGGCCGCAGAGTCCTCGTGCTTCATCGAGACGTAGCGGGAGCTCGACGGGTCGTCGCCGACGAGGATCGTGCCGAGGCCCGGCGTGACGCCCTGCTCGCGAAGGGCCCTCACTTCGCCGGCGAGACGCTCGCGGATGCGAGCTGCCAGGGCTTCGCCGTCGAGCAGCTGCGCGGTCATCAGTGGTCGCTCGACGCCGCTCAGTGACGGAAGTGCCGCTCGCCGGTCAGCACCATCGCCAGGCCACGCTCGTCAGCAGCAGCGACGATGTCGTCGTCGCGAAGCGAACCGCCCGGCTGGACGACGGCGGCGACCCCGGCGTCGGCGACGGCGTCGAGCCCGTCGCGGAAGGGGAAGAAGGCGTCGCTGGCGGCGGCACCGCCCGCGGCGCGCCCGGAGGCCTTCCGCGAAGCGATGCCTGCGGCATCGACGCGGCTCTGCTGGCCCGCTCCGATGCCGACGACCTGACCTCTCTTGGCAAGGGTGATGGCGTTCGATGTCGTGCGCCCGCAGACGCGCCAGGCGAGCTCGAGGTCGCGCCACTGCTCGTCGCTCGGCGCCACCTCGGTCACCACGCGCCACTCCGAGCGCTGCGAGCAGAAGTGGTCCGGCTCCTGCACCAGCCAGCCACCGGAGATCTGGCGCAGCGAGCGCGGCGCGGCCGGCGGCGGCGGTGCGACGAGGACCCGCATGTTCTTCCGTCTGGAGGCGAACAGCTCGGCCGCCTCGGCGGACACCCCGGCCGCGATCAGCACGTCGGCCAGCGGATTGGCGACGATCGCCTCGGCGAGGGTGAGCCCGACCTCGCCGCCGAGGGCGACGACGCCCCCGAAGGCTGAGAGCGGATCAGCAGCAAAGGCTGACGCGTATGCCTCCTCGATCCCGGCGGCGAGGGCGACCCCGCACGGGTTGGCGTGCTTGACGATCACCGCCACCGCGCCCGGGCCGCCCGACCCGGGCTCGGCGAGGTCTTTGAGCTCGTGCACGAGGCGCCAGGCGGCGTCGGCGTCGAAGAGGTTGAGGTAGGAGAGCTCCCGCCCCCCGAGCTGGGCGACCTCGTCCCACATCGTCGGGCCGGCGCTGCCCTCCGCGTAACGGGCGCCCCGCTGGTGCGGGTTCTCCCCGTAGCGCAGCTCAGCGCGCCGCTCGAGGGCGAGGTGCAGGCTCGGGGGCAGCCACTCGTCACCGTCGAGCCAGGCGACGATCGCGGCGTCGTAGGCGGCGGTGTGGGCAAAGGCGGCGCGCGCCAGGCGGCGGCGCGTCGCCCCTGCCAGGCTGCCCTCGCGCCGCAGCTCGTCGAGCACCTCGCCGTAGTCGCCGGGGTCGACCACGATGCCGACGTAGGCATGGTTCTTCGCCGCTGCGCGCACCATCGCCGGACCCCCGACGTCGATCATCTCGATCGAGGGCTGGCTGCGGAACGGGTAGAGGTTGCAGACGACGAGGTCGATCGGTTCGATCTGCTGGCGGGCGAGGTCGTCGAGGTGCTCGGGCTTGGAGCGGTCGGCGAGGATGCCGCCGTGGATCGCCGGGTGCAACGTCTTCACCCGGCCGCCGAGCATCTCCGGAGCACCGGTCACCTGCTGCACCTCGGCGTGCTCGACGCCCGCCTCGGCCAGCGCGGCGGCGGTGCCGCCGCTCGCGAGGAGCTCGAACCCGAGCTGGCGAAGGCCGGCGGCGAAGGCGGCGAGGCCGGTCTTGTCGTGGACAGACAGAAGGGCGCGGCGGGGGCCGTCAGCCATGGTGGCAGGCAGACGGGTCAGCGGGGATCGTCGGCTCGGGGGTCATCGGCCGACGCTACCTCGTTGGCGACAGAGCGATCCGACCCGCCAGCACGTCGAGCACGGTGCGCGGGTAGAGGCGTCGCTCCACCGACTTGATGCGCTCGTGCAAGCTCTCGACGGTGTCGCCGGGAAGCACGGGGACCTCCTCCTGGGCAAGGATCGGGCCGTCGTCGACCTCCTCGGTGGCCACGTGGACGGTGCAGCCGGTGACGGCGACGCCGGCTTCGAGAGCGGCCTCGACGGCGTGCCACCCCTTGAAGGCCGGTAGCAGCGAGGGGTGGGTGTTGAGCACGGCTCCGGGGAAGGCGGCGAACATCGCCGGCGAGAGAACCGTGCCGAAGCCGGCCATCGCCACCAACCTGACGCCGGCCGCGCGCAGCGCCTCGACGGCGAGCGCGGTGTAGGCGCGGCGGTCGAACCCGGCGCCGAAATCGGTGCGCTCGACAAGGGCCGTGGCGACGCCGGCGGCGGCGGCGATCTCGAGCGCCGCGCAGGCCCGGTCGGCAACGACGATCCCGACCGGGACACCCGCCTTCAGCATCGCCTGCAGGATCGTGCCGGTGCCCGACGCCAGCACGCCCACCGGCGCCCCGTCGGCTCCTCCCCCGCTCATCTCCGCGGCGCGGCGGCGCCGGCGCCCCCGTATCGGGCGGCAGGCATCAGAGCGACTGCACCACCTCGACCATGATCCGCGCCGCCTCGGTCGGGTTCATCGCCACGCGCACGCCGGCTGACTCGAGCGCCGCCATCTTCGCCGCCGCCGTCCCCTTGCCCCCCGAGACGATGGCGCCAGCGTGGCCCATCTTCCGCCCTGGCGGGGCCGTCACCCCGGCGATGTAGGCGACGACGGGCTTGGTCACCTGCTCGGCGATGAACTCCGCGGCGCGCTCCTCCTCGGCTCCGCCGATCTCGCCGATCATCAAGACGGCGCCCGTCTCGGGGTCGGCCTCGAACGCGGCGAGGCAGTCGATGAAGTTCGTCCCCGGCACCGGGTCGCCCCCGATGCCGACGCCGGTCGTCTGGCCGACCGCGGCCTGGGTCAGCTCGTAGAGCGCCTGGTAGAAGATCGTCCCCGAGCGGCTCACGAGCCCGACCGGGCCGCCAGGCATGGCGATGTCGCCCGAGGTGATGCCGATGTTGCATCGGCCGGCCGAGATGATGCCCGGGCAGTTCGGCCCGAGCAGGCGCGTGCCGGGGTGGTCGCGTCGCAGGGTGGCGAAGACACGGGCCTCGTCCTGGGCGGGAATGAACTCGGTGATGCAGACGACGAACGGCACGCCGGACTCGGCCGCTTCGAGGATGGCCCCTGGCGCGCCCGCGGGCGGCACGGCGATGAAGCTGGCGTTGGCGCCGGTCTCGGCCACGGCCTCGGCGACGGTGGTGAAGACCGGGATCCCCTCGATGGTCTCGCCGCCGCGCTTGGGGTTGGTGCCGGCGACGACGTCGGTGCCGTAGGCGCGGTTCCGCAAGCCGTGGTAGAGGCCCTGAGAGGTCGGGCTCAGCCCCTGGATCACGACCCGGGTCGACTGGTCGACGAAGAGGCTCATCGGGCGCCTGCCGCGGCCGCCGCCAGCTCGCTGGCGGTGCGGGCGGCCTCGAGCATCGTCGGGCGGGAGACGAGACGCTCGGACTCGTGGGCGGCGAGGATCGCTCGCCCCTCGACGGCGTTGGTGCCGTCAATGCGGACGACGATCGGGGCGGCGATGTCGACACGCTCGAGGGCCTGCACGATCCCGTTCGCCACCTCCTCGCCGCGGGTGATCCCGCCGAAGATGTTGATGAGGATCGAGCGGACCTTCTCGTCGGTGTTGATCACCTCGAGGGCATTCGCCATCTGCTCGGCGTTGGCGCCCCCGCCGATGTCGAGGAAGTTCGCCGGCCTCCCGCCGACCTGCTCGACGACGTCGCAGGTCGACATCGCCAGCCCGGCACCGTTGGCGATGATACCGACCGTGCCGTCGAGGCCGACGTACTGCAGGCCCTTCTCCTTGGCGAGGCGGTCGCGGGGGTCCAGCTCGTCGAGGTTGCCGCCGAACTCGGCCCATTCCGGATGGCGGAACCCTGCCGCGTCATCGAGGGTGACCTTGGCGTCGAGAGCGTGGACGCGCCCGTCGGAGGTGAGGATGAGCGGGTTGATCTCGACGAGGTCGGCGTCGCCCTCGGCATAGCAGTCGTAGAGCTTGACAAGGATCTCGGCGAGTCCCTCGCGTGCGGCCTCGTCGATCCCGGCACGCACGGCCAGCGAGCGCGCCGTGTCGAGGTCGATCCCGTCGAGCGGGTCGACGTGGTGGCGGACGATGGCGTCGGGATCCTCCTCGGCGACCTGCTCGATCTCCACCCCGCCCTTGGCCGAGAGCATGCACAGGTGCTGCTTGGCGATCCGGTCGAGGGTGAAGCTGGCGTAGTACTCGCGCTCGATGTCCGAGGAGCGCTCGATCCACAGCCGGCGGACGACGTGGCCCTTGATGTCGAGGCCGAGGATGTTCGTGGCGTGGGTGCGCGCCTCGTCGCGGTCGAAGGCGAGCTTCACCCCGCCCGCCTTTCCGCGCCCGCCGACCTGCACCTGTGCCTTGATCGTCACGGGGTAGCCGTAGCGCTCGGCGACAGCGACCGCCTCCTCGACGGTGTCGGCGACGTCACCGGGCGAGGTCGGGATGCCGAATCGGGAAAAATACTGTTTGCCTTGGTACTCGTAGAGGTCCACTCGGGGCGCTGCCTCCTCGGCTGCCAGGTCGTTGCGCGGCGATACTACGCAGCACCCGCCGGGGCGCCCAATCCGCGCCCGGAGGCGGCGGTACACTGCCACCCCGTGCCGGGGGCGGGGCTGACCGGCGCCGGGCCGGAGGGTCCCCCCGGGGCGTCGACGGGAGCACGGCGTCCGGCCGGCGGCCGAGCCGCTCACAGCCCGCTCGCCGCGGCGCCCGGCGGCGGCCCGACGAGCCGCCGGCTGGCGGCAGCC
>DAHUZG010000328.1 GCA_027306715.1 Acidimicrobiaceae bacterium | reverse complement strand
CGCTGCCGGCGGCGCCGCCGAGCGGCAGCGGCTCACCGCCGGCCGGCAGCCAGAGCGGCTGCACGAGCGGCTCGGCGGCGGCGGCCTCGGCCGGGGCGGCGGCGATCGCCGCCGACACCAACTCGGCGCCGCCGACCGACTACGCCGGCGACGCCACCGTCGCCTCGACCGACCCGCTCTACCAGCAGCTTGCCGACACTCCGAACCCCGGCCAGGCGACGCTCACGCAGTGGCAGGTGATGAGCGCCGAGAACTCGGCCCTGCAGTCGGTCTCCCAAGAGCTCGAGGGCGACCTTCCGACAATCGCCTCGGACATCTTCGACGGCCAGAAAGACGTCGCGGTCGAGAAGTTCGCCGAGCTGATGAGCGAGTCCGAGACCGAGGCCGACGCCGGCAACTTCGCCAAGGGCGCCCAGCTGTTCAACGACGCCCAGGACGTCCAGGCCGAGTTCGACACCCTCGACAGCTACTCCGAGCTCTTCAAGGGGCTCGGGGCGATCGGGGCGCCGTTCACGATCAGCCAGCTCGGCGGGGTCGTCGGCAACTACATCGGCGGTCTCACCGGCAACGCCCGGGAGGGTGCGGCGATCGGCTCGATCGTCGGCTTCGCCCTCGGCTCCGGGCTCGGCGTGGCGATGCTCATCGGGTGCCCCGTCTGCGACGCAGTGGTCGGTGCCGTCGGCGTGGCGATGCTCGTCGGCGACGTCGCCGGGCCGCTCGGCACGCTGCTCAGCCAGATCGCCTCCGAGGCGCCGTCGATCCTTGCCAACCTCTTCGGCCTGAGCTTCCTCATCGACCCGAGCGGGCAGGTCTTCGCCCAGAACGGGGCGCCGGTGTCCGGGGCGACGGCGACGCTTCTCACCTCGGGCTCGATCGGCGGCTCCTACTCCGCCGCCGACCCGAGCGGCGGGCTGATCTCGCCGGCTGTCAACCCCGAGACGACCGGCGCCGACGGCTCGTTCCACTGGGACGTGGCGCCCGGCTACTACGAGGTGCAGGCCTCGGCGAGCGGCTGCAGCGACCCGAGCAATTCCGCGTCCGCGACGGTGACCACGCCGCCGTTCACGATCCCGCCCCCGGTCGAAGGACTCGCCCTCACCCTCGACTGCCCGGCGCTCCCCGCCCCGCCTGCGCCGAGCGTGTCGGGCGTGTCGCCTCCGGGCGGGGCGCCGGCGGCCGGACAGCTCGTCGACGTCAGCGGCACCGGCTTCTCGCCGGGCGACAGCGTCCGCGTCGGCGGCACGACAGCGGCGAGCGTCACCTTCCTCTCGACGAGCAACCTCTTGGTCGACCTTCCCGCCGGCTCGGGGTCCGAGGACGTCGTCGTCAGCGGACCGGGCGGGACAAGCGCCACCTCGCCGGCCGACGTCTATGACTTCGCCCCGCTCCCGGCGGTGAGCGCCGCCTCGCCGGGCCTCGGGGCCGCTACGGGGGGGACGCTCGTCACGATCACCGGCAGCGGCTTCAGCGCCGGCACGCAGGTGTTCTTCGGCCCGCCGCCGTCGAGCGACGTCTCGGTCAGCTCGCCGACCTCGCTCGAGGCGATCAGCCCGCCGGGGAGCGGGACGGTCGACGTGACGGTGGAGACCCCCGGTGGCACCAGCCTAACGGCGGCGGCCGACCGCTTCGCCTACGCCACCGCGCCCGCAGCTCCGAGCGGGCTCGAAGCCAGCGCCGGAGACGGCGAGGCGAGCTTCTCGTGGAGCGCGCCGAGCGACGACGGCGGCTCGCCGGTGCTCTCCTCGACCCTCGGCTGCACCCCCGGCGCGAGCGCCACGGTGACCGGCACGACGGCCACGCTCTCCGGGCTCGCGGACGGCACGACCTACACCTGCTCGGTGGTGGCGACCAACGCCTTCGGGACGGGACCGGCCTCGGCGCCGGTGTCGGTGACGCCTTCGGCGCCACCGCCCCCGACCCCGCCCCCGCCCTCGCCACCGCCCTCGCCACCGGCCGCCGGGGGGACCCCACCGGCCGCGCTGCTGGCGCCACCGGTTCCTGCTCCGGCCCCGCCGGCGGCCCGCCTGGCGGTGCTCTCCCGCCTCCTCCGGCGCTCGGGAGCCGTCCTGCAGCTCCGGCTCTCGTGCGCCGTCGGGCCGTGCCGGGGAGGCGCCACGATCTCGGTCGAGCACGAGCTCCGCCTGCGCCGCGGGCGCCGCGTCGTGCTGAAGCGGGCTCACATCGTGCTCGCCTCGGCGCGGTTCTTCCTCGGCGCCCACCGCCGCCTCACCGTTCGCCTACGGCTCACCCGAGCGGGCGTCGCCTACCTGGCAGAAACGGGCCGCCGCCCCGCCCGCGCCGAGCTCTCGCTCGAGCTCTCCTCGCGGCCGACTTCGAGGGTGTCGAGGATGGCGGTGACGCTGCAAGAAGCCGCCTCACGCCGCCGCCATCCTCGCCGGGCATAGCCCCGCCCGGATCAGAACAGCGGCACGAAGGAGGTGACCGGACCGGAGAGCCGGGTACCCGCCGACGAGCCGAAGAAGCGGGCGTCGCCGAAGTTGAAGACGTTGCCCCTGGCGGTGACGATCCAGTAGCCGTGCCCGTCCTCGGTCGGCGCCAGGGCGACGACGGGCGGGATCCGCCGGCCGGCGATCCCGCCGTAGTAGCCGGCGTCGCCGTAGTGGAGCACCGTCCCGCTCGAGGTGACGAGCCAGTAGCCGCGCCCGTCGGGGGTCGGGGCGAACGCCGTGATCCTGCCGACCGGCTGGTGAGCCGGCGAGCCGTACCAGCCGGCGTCGCCGTAGTTGAAGACGTTGCCCCTGGCGGTGACGACCCAGTAGCCGCGCCCGTCGGGGGTGAAGGCAAAGGCGGTCACCGGAGCCGGCCGGAGGTGCACCGGCGAGCCGTACCAGCCGGCGCCGCCGAAGTGGAAGACGTTGCCGGCCCGGGTCACGAGCTCGTAGCCGTTGCCCGAGGGGGTGAGGGCGAAGGCGACCGTCGGGGTCGCCAGGCGCCGGTGGGCGTTGGACCCGTACCAGTGCGCGTCGCCGTAGTTGACGACCCCGCCCCCGGCGGTCACGAGGTAGTAGCCGTGGAGGTCGGTGGTCATCGCCGCCGCCACCACGCCTGAGGGGTGGGCGCCGTCGAGCGGGGGCAGCAGCGCGGTGTCACCCTGGGCGACCAGCTGGCCGGTCGAGGTGGCGTAGAGGTAGCCGAGGCCGGACGGGGAGTGCGGCGTCACGGGAACCGTCACCGGCGGGGCAGGCGGCGCCGTCGCCACGAAGCTGAATTGCTGAACGGCGGGGCTGCCGACGCCATTGGTGGCGATGAGGGTGATCGGGTAGGTGCCGGCGTGCCCGGCCGGGACGGACCCGACGAGGGTCGCCGTGCCGCCGGCTCCGGCGTGGAAGGCGATCCCGGGCGGCAGCGCCCCTGACTCGCTCATGCTCGGCGTCGGCAGGCCGGCGCTGCGCAAGGTCCAGTCGAGCTTCTTTCCGACCTCGATGCTGAGCTCCGGCCGGGTGGTGATCCTCGGGGCGCTCGTGTAGCTGATCCGCAGCTGCTGCACCGCCGGGCTGCCGACACCGTTGGTCGCCACCACGGTCACCTGGTAGGTGACCGTGCGGCTGGCGCGCGGCGTGCCGGCGACCGCGGCCGTGCCGTCGGCCCCGGGGGTGAAGCCGAGCCCGGGCGGGAGGGTTCCGGACTCGGTCAAGCTCGGCGCCGGCGAGCCGGTGGTCGTGATCGTGAACCGCTCCGGCACCCCTGTCTGCACGTACAGCCGAGCCGTGCTCGTGATCGCCGGGGCGGCGTTCGGCGGAGCGGGGGTGTAGATCTCGCTCTCGGCGGTCACGCCCGAGGCGAGCCGGCCGGC
>DAHUZG010000327.1 GCA_027306715.1 Acidimicrobiaceae bacterium | reverse complement strand
CCGGGGTGCGGGCGCCGGGCGGCTGTCACCGATCTGCGGGCGGCGCGCCGGCGCCTCCCGGGCTAGCGGCGCACCGAGGGCGGCATCTGAGGTGCCGAGACGGGCTGAGGCGCCGGAGGGCGGCGCGGGCGGGGCGGTTCCTGACGGCCCGGGCGTGGCCGCGGTCGCCGGCAGGCGGCCGGGGGGCTCCAGGCCGTTCGTCGGGTCGGACATCGGGGGGGTCCCTTCTCGGGCGCACGCCTCGGCGTGCGGGAGGGCACCGGCGACGACGGGTCGGCAGTCGGCCGACCCGGTTCTGTCACGTCGTCACGGTGCCGCAAGTCCAGCTGGACAGCGCCACGCCAGCATCCCGCCTCCCCCGCTCCGGCCGGCGTCGGCCCGTCGGGCGACGAGCCGACGACGCAGAGCGCGACGAGGGTCCGAGCAGGAGTGGCGACGGCGAATGGGCAGCTCGGTCGGGGAGGACGTCGCTGCAACACCATCATCCTTGCGAAGTGTAGTGCGGGGGCCGATCCTGCCGGCGACAACCGGGACCCCCCGAGCCTCTCCGCAACGCCCCCGCGGCGCCTGTGGGTGGTCGCAGGTGTCGCCGGGGTGGCCGCAGCTCTCAGCCGTTGGCGCTGAGGGGCGGGACCCCGTGCGCCATCAGGTAGTCGAAGATCTCGCGGGCGACCGGGGCCGAGGCGGTGGCGCCGTAGCCGCCCTGGTTGACCTGGATGGCGACGGCGTACTCGGGCGCCTGGCCGCGGGGGCCCCCGAAGGCGACGAACCACGAGGTCGGCTGCTCGGTCTGGACGACCGTGGCGGTGCCGGTCTTCCCCGCGACGTCCCACTTGTTGAACGGGAAGCCGACGAAGGCCTGGTATGCGGTCCCGAGCGGGTTCTGGGTGACACCGTCGAAGCCGGAGTAGATCGCCTGGTAGTCGGCGCTCGAGGCGTAGTGGACGACGCCGGTGATTTTCGGCGCGATGCGCTTCACGAGCTTGCCCGTCGGGCTCACGATCTCCGCCGCCAGCTCGGGGGCGTGGACCACGCCGTGGTCGGCGAAGGCTGCGTAGGCGTCGGCGAGCTGGAGCGGGGTGATCTGGGTGGCACCCTGGCCGAAGGCCATCTCCATGTTGTCGCCGAGGGTCCACGGCCCGGTCCCGAGCGCCTTCTCGAGAGCCGGCGTGTCCACCTGGCCGGTGCTGACGTTGATCGGCGGCAGGTCGACGCCGTCGGTGGTGCCGAAGCCGTACTTGGCGGCGACGTCTTGGATCGGCGTCTGGCCGTAGGGGTATCCCTTCGGGTTCGCCTGCCAGGCCTCGTAGAACATCGCTCCCACGTTGTAGAAGAAGACGTCGCTCGACTCGGTGAGCGCCTGCGAGATGTCGATCACCCCGGGGACCTCGCCGGGCGCGTCGTGCAGGGTGAGGTTGCCGATCGTGTAGTAGCCCGGGTCGTCGTAGGTGTAGTAGGGGTTGATCAGGCCGTCGTCGAGGGCGGCGGTCGAGCTGACGAGCTTCCAGTCCGAGCCGGGCGGCTGCGGGTCTGCCACCGCGTAGTCGTTGAGCGGGTTGCCGGGCGTGTGCACGAGCTGCTGGTAGGCGCTGTTCGAGATGCCGCCGACCCAGAGGTTGTCGTTGTAGGTCGGGTAGGAGGCGATGGCGAGCACGGCACCGGTGCGGACGTCCATCACGACCCCGGAGGCGTCGGGCGCGGCGACCGGGCTCGCCCCGCTGCGCAACGTCGCCACCTGGTTCGAGAGGTCGCTGGCCAGCGCCTGCTCGAGGCCCATGTCCATGTTCAGACCCACGGTGTCGCCCTGCTGCGGCGGGGTCGTCGAGACGACCCCGAGCGGGTTGCCACCGGGGTCGACGGCCTGCTTCTCGATCCCCGGCGTGCCGAAGAGGTACTTCTGGTACTGCTGCTCGAGCCCCGACTCGCCGAAGGTCGGGTCCGCCGCGTTGCCGTAGGTGTTGTACTCGGCGAGGTCGAGGGGGCTCTCGATCGGCTTTCCCTTGGCGGTGTAGCCGATCGCCGCCGGGCTCACGCCGGTGTAGCCGAGGACCTGGCTGGCGAGGCTTCCCTGGGGGTAGTCCCGCACGAACTGGCGCGAGACGCTCACCCCGGGGTAGCGGGAGGGGTTCTCGCTGATCTGGACGACGGCCTGCTCGGTCACCCCCTGGGCGGGGCCGATGGCGATCACGACCGGCTGGTGGGGAACGTCCTGGACGCTGTTGAGGTCGGCGTTGATCTGCGACTCGGGGATCCCGAGCAGCGAGGAGGCGTTGGCCTCGCCCGTCGCGCTCGAGGCGATCCAGCTCTTCCCGGTCAGCGGATCGACGACCGGCTTGATCGTCACCACCTCCTCGGCGGTGTCGGTGGCGAGCACCCCGCCCTCGCGGGTGACGATCTCGCCGCGCGGCGCCGGCGTGTAGAGGTCCTGGTAGATCTCGTGGATGGCGTTCGAGCGGAACGACTTGGACTCGATCACCTGCACGGTCCAGAGCTTGACGAGAAGGACCGCCAGCAGGCCGAGCGAGATCGTCGCCATCACCGAGAGGCGAAGCCCGAGGTGCGCCCGGCCCTGGGTGGCTCCCCCGGCGGCGGCACGTCGCTCTTCTCGCTCGATCTTGGCGAGGCCGCCCCCGACCGCTCCGGAAAGGCCGCGGCCGCCGATCGGTCCGATCGGCGGCCGCTCCTCGTCGCGCCGGCTCAACCTCCCGCCTCGGCGACGGGGCTGGCGCCCCTACCGCTCACTGGGCAACCGTGGCGCTGCCGCCAGGAGGGACGAGCTGGCCCGGCGACTGGGCGAGGGCCCGGGCGACCCAGCGCAGCGCGCCGAGCACCGGCAGACCGAGCACGAGCGCGCTCAAGGTGACGACGACGGTGACCCCGGCCAGCTGTGGCGAGAACATCCCCCCCTGGCCGGTGAGCGACCCGAGGGCGGCGTAGGCGAGCGTCCCGACGGCGCTGGCGCAGACGACGACGGCGAGGTCGATGCTGCGCCGGCCCTCGGCGGTCCCGAGGGAGGGAAGGGTCCCGACGGCGAAGGCGACCAGGCAGTAGGTGAGCGAGGAGAGGCCGAACGGCATCACCGTGGCAAGGTCGGCGAGCAGGCCGGCGACAAAGCCGATCACGGCGCCGCGCGCCGGGCCGAACACCACCCCGGCGGCTCCTGCCAGAACGATCATCACGTCGGGGTGCGCGTTGACGAGCACGACCTGGTCGAACAGCGCCACCTGGAACAAGAAGGCGGCGACGGCGCAGACGGCGAGCCGCGCCCAGGCGCCGAGGGTCATGCCGTGGGCGTCCAGAGCAGGACGGCGACGTACTGCAGCCCGCCCGGGTCCGCATAGGGGCTCACCGAGACCGTCTCGGTCAGCCCGCTCGTCGACACGGAGCGCACCGTACCGACCGGGATGCCGGCGGGGAAGAGCGCCCCTGCAAGCCCGGAGGTGTAGACGCGCTCGCCGCGATGGAGCGAGAACCCCGACACCGTGGCGGAAAGCGGCTGGCCGGGCCCCTCGCCGTGCAGCACCGTGACGGCGTTCGAGCCGGCGAGGCCGAAGCGCACGTCGACAGAGAAGCGGCGGTCGTCGATGAGCAGCATCGTCGACGTGCTGGCGCCGGCCGAGACGACCTGGCCGACGAGGCCGCCGCCTCCGAGGCCGCCGCCGCTCTCGACCGGCATGTCGACGCCGACCCCGCTCGAGGTGCCGAGGCCGAGCTCGTCGGTCTGCTCGAAATTGGAGCTCGGGCCGACGAGGACGTCGGCGACGACGCTCTGCAATCCGCTGGCGTCCCCGAGCCGGGTGAGCGAGAGCACCTGCTCGGCACGCGAGGTCTCGTAGGCGGCGACGGCGCCCTCGTTCTTCAGCGCCTGCACCTCCTGGCGGAGAGCGACGTTCTGCTGCAGCACGCTGTGGTACTGGAGCGCCCCGGAGAAGAAGTCGGCGACCGGGTGCAGAGCGGCGGCGACGCCCCGCTGCAGCGGTGAGATGGCGTCGACGACACCGGCGCGGATCCGGCCGATGCCGTGGCTCGCCGCCCCGCGGTAGTTGAGGGTGAGGACGGTGATCGAGGCGAGCACCACGATGAGAAGCGTGATGTGCTGGCTCGCTCGACGCGTCGGCGACGCCACGGGCCTGGCGGGGGCTTAGCGGGAGGACGAGGAGTAGGACAGCACCTGCTGCAGCGCTTCGAACTCCTCGAGGCACATCCCGCTGCCGAGAGCGACGCAGTTGAGGGGATCGGGGGCGACGACGATCGGCATCGAGGTCTCGGCCTGCAGGCGGACGTCGAGGCCGTGCAACAGCGCCCCGCCGCCGGTGAGGACGATGCCCTGGGTCATGATGTCGGCGCTCAGCTCGGGCGGCGTCTTGTCGAGGGTGATCTTGACGGCGTCGATGATCGCCGCCAGCGGCTCCTCGATCGCCCGGCGGATGTCCTTGGTGGAGGTGACGATCGTCTTCGGCAGCCCCGAGACGAGGTCGCGGCCGCGGATCTCGGCGTGCAGCTCCTCCTCGAGCTCGCAGGCCGAGCCGAGGGCGATCTTGATCTCCTCGGCGGTGCGGTCGCCGAGGGCGAGCGAGTACTCCTTCTTCACAAAGCTGATGATCGCCTCGTCGAGCTCGTCGCCGCCGATGCGGATCGACTGGCTCGTGACGATCCCGCCGAGGGAGATCACGGCCACCTCGGTCGTGCCGCCGCCGATGTCGACGACCATGTTGCCGGTCGGCTCGTGGATCGGCAGCCCGGCGCCGATGGCGGCGGCCATCGGCTCCTCGACGATGTAGGCCTTCCGCGCGCCGGCGTACTCGGCAGCCTCCTGGACGGCGCGCTTCTCGACCCCGGTGATCCCCGACGGGACGCAGATCACCATCCGCGGCTTGGAGAACCGCCGCGGGTGGACCCTGCGGATGAAGTACCGCAGCATCATCTCGCAGATCTCGAAATCGGCGATGACGCCGTCCTTCAGCGGACGGATCGCCTGGATGTTCGATGGTGTGCGCCCGATCATCCGCTTGGCCTCGGCCCCGACGGCGAGCGGATGCCCGTCCTTGACGTTGATCGCCACCACCGACGGCTCGTTGAGGACAATGCCGCGACCCCGGACATAGACGAGCGTGTTCGCGGTGCCGAGGTCGACCGCCATGTCGCGACCGACGAATCCGAAGATGTTCTCGCCCATTCTGCCAGCTCCCGGGGTCGCGTGCTGCCGTGCAGGTTAGGGGATGATCGGGCGTGCGACAAGGTCGGGCATCTCGCCCGACCTGCCGGCGCCCGGTTCGTCCATCCCGGACTACCCAGTACAACTGCGTGCAGGTTGCATGAACCGAGTCGACGGGACCGGGCGACCTCCGGCCCGTCCCCACGCTAGCGGGAGCGCGCTCCCCCTCAGGCGGCTCGTGCTCAGGAGGCTCGTGCTCAGGCGGCTCGTGCTCAGGCGGCTCCTGCTCAGGTGCCGGCCGACCCCGCGAGGTCGGGGAAGAACAGCGCGATCTCCCGAACGGCCGACTCGCTCGAGTCCGAGCCGTGGACGAGGTTCTCCTGGGTCTCGAGGCCGAGGTCGCCGCGGATCGTCCCCGGCGGAGCCTGTGTCGGGTCCGTGGCGCCCATCATCTGGCGGACGACCCGCCAGGTCTCCGCCGGCCCTTCGAGCACCACGACGAGCGAGGGCGAGCGGGTGATGAACTTGACGAGGTCGCCGTAATAGGGGCGCCCGACGTGCTCGGCGTAGTGCCGGGACGCGAGCGCCTCGTCGATCTCGCGCAGCTCGCCGGCGACGAGGCGCAGGCCGCGGCGCTCGAAACGGCCGAGGATCTCGCCGACGAGGCCCCGCTCGACGGCGTCGGGCTTGCAGATGACCAGGGTGCGGCTCATGACGGGGGGGAGGTTAGACGCCGTGCGGCCCGCCGCGCCGCACCGACGACGTAGAGCGAGCCGGTGACCAGGACGAGGTCCCTCGGCCCGGCGGCGCCGTGGGCCGCCTCGAGCGCCTCGCCGACGCCTTCGTGGACCCGGGCGGGCCAGCCACGGTCCTTCGCGGCGGCAGCGACGGCCTCGGCGGGAAGCGCCCGCGGCGAGGGCGGCGGGCAGGCGTGGACGAAGCAGACGGGCAGGTCGCCGAGCGCCTCGAGCAGCTCGGCCGGCTGGCGACCGCGCAGGCAGCCGATGACGAGGTGCACCGACTCGATGCCCGCGAAGTCCTCGGCGACCGCCAGGCCCAACGCCTCGGCGCCGGCCCGGTTGTGGGCACCGTCGAGCACGACGAGCGGGCGGCGGGCGACGACCTCGAGCCTGCCGGGGATGCGCACCCGCCCGAGGGCAGCCTCGACGACCTCGCGCTCGAGCGGCGAGCCGAAGAACGCCTCGGCTGCCGCCAGCGCGATCGCCGCGTTCTCACCCTGGTGGGCGCCGTGAAGAGGCAGGTAAACCTCGTCGTAAGAGGCCCGGGGGGTGCGCAGGTCGAGCAGCCGACCGCCGACGGCGACGCGGTTGGCGTCACAGGCGAAGTCGACATTGCGCATCCACACCGCCTCGGCGCCGACCGACCGGGCCTCGGCGAGGATGATCTCGGCGATCTCGGGATCGTCCTCCCCGCAGCAGACGATCGAGCCGGCCTTGATGATGCCGGCCTTCTCGGCAGCGATCTCGGGGCGGGTCGAGCCGAGGATCTCGGTGTGGTCGAGATCGACGTTGGTGAGCACAGCGACCGCCGCGTCGACGGCGTTGGTGGCGTCGTAGCGGCCGCCGAGGCCGACCTCGAGCACGGCGACGTCGACAGCGACGTCGGAGAAGTAGCGCAGTGCGGCGGCGGTGACGAGCTCGAACCAGGTCGGCGCCAGCTCCAGCTGGCCGCTGCCGAGCGCGAAGCGCTCGCTCTCGCGCAGCACCTGGAGAAGTCCGGCGAGCTCGCCGTCGCTGATCGGCGCCCCGCCGTAGGCGATCCGCTCGTTCAGTCGCTCGAGGTGCGGGCTCGTATAGGTGCCGACGCTGAGGCCCTGCTCGGCGAGCAGCTCGGTCGTCAGCCGGGCCGACGAGCCCGTGCCGTTGGTGCCGGTGACCTGGACCACGGGGTAGGACTTCTGCGGCTCGCCCGTGGCCGCCAGGAGGGCGCGGATCCGCTCGAGCGTCGGCAACGCCGAGCGGCCGGCGCGACCGGACTCGATCGCCTCGAGGTTGACATGACGGTCGAGCCAGGCGTAGAGCTCGCCGAGCGCGTAGCGGCCGGGGTCGCCCTGAAGGCCGTCGCCGGGAGTGCCTCGCCCGGCCGGATCAGGATGCCGCACGGCGGGGGCGCTCGGCCTTCTCGCCGGCGCCCCTCGGGAGCAGCGTCGGAGCGACCCGCTCCAGCACCACGCTGCGGTCGATCACGCACCGCCCGATGTCGCTGCGGCTCGGGAGGTCGTACATCACCTCGAGCAGGACCTCCTCGAGGATCGCCCGCAGGCCACGGGCTCCGGTGCCGCGAAGAAGCGCCTGGTCGGCGACTGCCTCGAGGGCGTCGTCGGTGATCTCGAGCTCGACGTGGTCGAGCTCGAACACCCGCCGGTACTGCTTGACGAGGGCGTTCTTCGGCTGCACGAGGATCCGCACGAGCGCCTCGCGGTCGAGGTTCGACACCGCACCGATCACCGGCAGGCGCCCGACGAACTCCGGGATCAGCCCGAAGCGCAAAAGGTCCTCCGGCAGCACCTGGAGGAGGAACTGGCTCTCGTCGTGGCGCTTGACCCGCCGTACGTCGGCGCGGAACCCGATCCCGGCCTTGCCGACACGGTTCTCGATGATCCGGTCGAGCCCGGCGAAGGCCCCGCCACAGATGAAGAGGATGTTCGTCGTGTCGATCTGGATGAATTCCTGATGAGGGTGCTTCCGGCCGCCCTGCGGCGGCACCGAGGCGGTCGTCCCCTCGAGGATCTTGAGGAGAGCCTGCTGGACGCCCTCTCCCGCGACGTCACGGGTGATCGACGGGTTCTCGCTCTTCCGGGCGATCTTGTCGATCTCGTCGATGTAGATGATCCCGGTCTCGGCCTTCTTGACGTCGTAGTCGGCAGCCTGGATGAGCTTGAGAAGGATGTTCTCGACATCCTCGCCGACGTAGCCGGCCTCGGTGAGGGCGGTGGCGTCGGCGATGGCGAACGGCACGTTCAACATCCGCGCCAGCGTCTGGGCGAGGAGCGTCTTGCCGCAGCCGGTCGGCCCGAGGAGCAGGATGTTCGACTTCGACAGCTCGACCTCGGCCTCCGAGGGCGTCCCCGCCTGCACCCGCTTGTAGTGGTTGTAGACGGCGACCGACAGGATCTTCTTCGCCTGCTCCTGGCCGATCACGTAGTCGTTCAGGAAATCGAAGATCTCACGGGGCTTGGGCAGGTCCTCGAAACGGACCTCGGAGGTGTCGGAGAGCTCCTCTTCGATGATGTCGTTGCAGAGCTCGATGCACTCGTCACAGATGTAGACGCCGGGTCCTGCGATCAGCTTCTTCACCTGCTTCTGCGACTTGCCGCAGAAGCTGCACTTGACGAGCTCGCCTCCGTCGCCGAACTTGGCCACGTCTATCTCCCTCTCGTCAGGCTGCGCCTGCGGTCGCCATCTGGTCGATGGCCTCTGCCTTGGTGATGACCTCGTCGATGAGGCCATAATCGCGCGCCTCGGCGGCGCTCATGATGAAGTCGCGGTCGGTGTCCCGGGCGATGCGCTCGATCGTCTGGCCCGAGTCGGCAGCGAGCATCTCGTTCAACATGTCGCGCATCCGCAAGATCTCCCGCGCCTGCAGCTCGATGTCGGTCGCCTGCCCGGCGGCGCCGCCGTAGGGCTGGTGCAGCAGGATACGGGCGTGGGGCAGGGCGAAGCGCTTGCCGCGGGTGCCGGCCGCCAGCAGCACCGCGGCAGCAGAGGCGGCCTGGCCGAAGCAGAACGTCGAGATGTCGGAGCGGACGTACTTCATCGTGTCGTAGATGGCGAACAGCGCGGTGATGTCGCCGCCGGGCGAGTTGATGTAGATGTTGACGTCTTTGTCCTGGTCCTCGGACTCGAGGAAGAGCATCTGGGCGCAGACGAGGTTGGCCACGGTGTCGTCGATCGGAGTGCCGATGAAGATGATCCGCTCACGCAGAAGGCGCGAGTACAGGTCGTAGGCGCGCTCGCCGCGGCTGTCCTTCTCGATGACGGTCGGGACGAGGTAGTTGTTGGCCTTCACGATGTCAGCTCCTCGGCAGCGACGTGGACGCCGCCCTGCTCAGATCCGGATTCGGCGAAGCCGGGCCGGGCGTCGCCACTCGCTGCACCGGCGCTGCGCTCTGCACCGGCGCTGCGCTCTGCACCGGCGCTGCGCTCTGCACCGGCGCTGCGCTCTCTGGCGGCGCCGCCGGCCTCGCGGGCCTGCTCGGCGTCAGCGCCGTCAGGGGCGGCAGGAGCCCCGCTCTGGGCGGCGTCCTCGAGAAGCAGTGCCGAGCGGTCAATCGGGTTCCCCTCGTCGTCCTCGACGCCGACGTGCTCCACGAGCCACGCCAATGCCTTGGCGTTTCTCAGGTCCGAGCGTAGCCCAGCGAGGCGGCCCTCCCGCTCGAAGGCGTCGCGTACCTCGGCCGGGGTGTGCCCCGCTTGGCCGGCGAGACGGACGATCTCCTCGTCGAGGTCGGACTCGTCGACCTCGATCGACTCCGCCGCGGCGAGCGCCCGCAGCGCCAGGTCCGCCTTCACCTGGCGGGCTGCCTGCTCTGCGAGCTCGGCGACGAGGCTCGCCTCGTCTCGGCCGGTGGCGGCGAGGTACTCGCCGAGACGGATGTGCTGGCGTTCGAGCCTCGCAGCCAGAGAAGCGGCGAGGTGGTCGCGCTCGTGGTCGACGAGGCTCGCGGGAACGTCCTCGGCCACAAGGGCGATGAGCGCCTCGACCGCACGCTCGCGAAGCTCCATGTTCGCCTGCAGCCGTCGGGTCCGTCGCAGCCTGCCGCGAAGGTCGTCACGGAGCTCGGCGAGGGTGTCGAACTCCGAGGCGTCCGAGGCGAAGGCGTCGTCGACCGCCGGCAGCACCTTCTCCCGGACGCGCTTTACGAGCACCTTCAGCTCGAGCTCGGAGCCGTCAGACGCCGGGGTGGCGAACGCCACGATGTCGCCGACCTTGGCACCGGTGAGCTGCACGTCGGCGCCCTCGGCCAGATTGCCCGAGCCGAGCTCGTAGGTCTGGTCCTCGACGTCGAGGTCCGGGAGCGGCCTGCCGCCGCGGCTCACCCGGACGTCGAGGGTGAGCACGTCGCCGGCGGCTGCCGGTCGCTCGACGTCGGTCAGCGTGGCGAACTGGTCGCGCAGCCGGTCGACCTGGGCGTCGAGCTCCTCGTCGGTCGGCTCGAGGGCTGGCAGGGTGACGACGAGACCCTCGTAGCCGGGGATCTCGACCTGCGGACGGACCTCGACCACGGCGTCGAAGACGAGCGGGCCGTCCTCCTTGCCCGAGGTGACGTCGATCTCCGGCTGGGCGATGACGTCGAGCTGCTGCTCCTCGACCGCCTCCTCGTAGTACCGCGGCAGCGCCTCGGCGACCACCTGGTCCCGGATCGTCTGGCGCCCGAGACGAGCCTCGAGCACCCGGCGTGGCACCTTGCCGGGGCGGAAGCCCGGCAGGCGCGCCTCGAGGGTGAGGCGGAGGACGGTGTCTTCACGAACTGCCGAGAGCTCCTCCTCCTCCACCTCGACGGTGATCTTGACCTTGTGGCCCTCGAGGGGAACGGTGGAGGCTCGCATACGGAGCGCGGAGTCTATCGGTCACCTGGAAGG
>DAHUZG010000313.1 GCA_027306715.1 Acidimicrobiaceae bacterium | reverse complement strand
GCCTCCGCCAGCACGACGGGCGCCTCGTCGTCCGGGGCGGCGCACGACGTCGCCACGACGAGATCCCCGGCCCTGAGCTCGGGATCGATCCCACCGGCGAAGCCGAGAAGCAGGATCGGCCGGCCGGCTGGCAGGCGCGAGAGGCGGGTGCGGGCGGCGGTGGCGCGCACCGGTCCCATCCCGATCCTCATCACCTCTCCGTCCTTGACTCCGCTCCGAACCGCCATCGCCTCGGTGCGAAGGGGCGCCAGGAACAGCGGAAGGGCAGGATCGGCCGCCGATCTCCGGGATCGGCGGATCACGAGTGCGCCCCGAGGCGCTCCGCCCCGACGGCCGCGCACCAGCGGCCGAGCGCAGAGATCGGGAAGACCAGCCGGTAAAGGTGGTAGTTGATGTAGAAGTCGCCGGGAAAGCCGGTCCCGGTGTAGTACGGCTCGTCCCAGGTGCCGTCGCTTCGCTGGCTGTCGACGAGGAAGCCCACGCCCCGCCGGGACGCCGCCGAAGCGGCCTCGCCGGCTGCGACGAGGGCCATCAACGCCCAAGCGGTCTGCGACGGCGTCGAAGCCCCCCGGGCGCTAAGCGACGGATCGTCGTAAGACCGGATGTCCTCTCCCCAGCCGCCGTCGGGGTTCTGGTGCGTCTCGAGGAAAGCCACCGCCCGTCGGACCGTCGGGTCCCCAGCACCCACCCCGGCGGCGGCGAGCGCCGGCAGAGCCGCGCCGACGCCGTACAGGTAGTTGACACCCCATCGCCCGTACCAGGAGCCGTCGCTCTCCTGCTCCGAGCGCAGCCAGGCGACCCCGCGGGCGATCGAGCGGCGGTCGCTCGCCGGCTCGGCGGCGAGCATCTCGATCACGTGCGCCGTCACGTCGGCGCTCGGCGGATCGATGACGGCGCCGAAGTCGCAGAAGGGAAGCTCGTAGAGCAGCTGGCGCAGGTTGTCGGCGTCGAAGGCCCCCCAGGCGCCGTCTCTCGAAGCCATCCCCTGCACCCAGGCGAGCGCCCGCTGGATCGCTTCCTCGATCTGCCTGCTCGCCGCCTGCTCGGGCGGAGCGAGCCGGCGCAGAGCCAGCACGACCTCGGCAGTGTCGTCGATGTCGGGGTCGTTGTCGTTGGCGAATTCGAAGGCCCAGCCGCCGGCCGGCACGCCCGGGCGGCGCACCTCCTCGCCGAGCAGCCAGCGGCCCGCCCGCAGCAGGCGATCGTCGTCTCCCGCCAGCCCGGCGTCGGACAAGGCGATCACCGCCAGCGCCGTGTCCCACACCGGAGACTGGCAGGCCTCGAGCCAGCGCACGTCGCCGTGGTCGATCGTGAAGCCCTCGAGACCTTCGAGCGCCCGGGAGACCACCGGGTGGTCGAGGGGATAGCCGCGAAGGGTCAGCGCGATCAGCGAGTAGACCCACGGCGGCTGGATGCCTCCCCAGCCACCGTCGGCCTCCTGGCGCTGCACCACCCAGCTCTCGGCGCGGGCGAGCGCCAGCTCGCGAAGCGTCTTTCGTAGCATGCCCTTCGAAATGATCTTGTCGTAGACCTTGAGCACCCGGTCGAGCAGCATGAAGCGCTGCTTCCAGTTGGAAAGGCCCGGGGGCGGGAGCTCTTTTCGGCGGCCCGAGAAGAGCTCGTCGATGCGCAGGTCCAAGGGCTTCACCGGCTTATAGGCGCCGACGATCGTCAAGGCCACCACCGTCTGGCGCGCCCAGCAGCCGAAGTCATAGATGTTGCCGGGGACGAAGCTCGGCAGGAGGATCAGCTCCACCGGCATCACTGGCAGCTCGTCCCAGGACCACCAGCCGAACAGCGCCAGCCAGATCCGGGTGAAGACGCGAGCCTGCTCGACGCCGCCGTTCTGGAGGATGAACTCCCGAGCGCGCCCCAGGTGCTCGGAGGCGACCGGATCGCCGGCAAGGCGGAGGGCGACGTAGGCCTCGACGGTCGTCGACAGATCACCCGGGCCGCCGTGGTAGTTGGCCCAGCTGCCGTCCGCCTGCTGGTGCGAGCGGATCCACGCCGCCTGCTTCGCCGTGTCCTCCGATCGCCGGATGCCGAGGAACTCCCGCAGCATCAGGTCCTCGGCGTCCATGGTCACGTTCGTCTCGAGCTCGCCCTTCCACCAGCCCGCTTCGTCCTGCAGCCCGAACAGGTGAGCACAGGCGGCGAACAGCGCTTCCGAGGCGGCCTTCAGCTCGCCGGAGGGGATCTCCGCCTCCTCGAGGGCGGCGTCGAGCTCGAGATCCGACATATCGGTACTCAATGCTTCCGCTCGACGACAAAGCGAGCGACCTCGGCGAGCTCGGCGCGTGGCCGCTCGGCGAGCTCGACCGACGACAGGGCCTCGAGGGCCGAGGCGAGGCGGCGGTCCGCCTCCTCCTCTGCTGCCAGCCGGCCGCCGCGGGACTCCACGAGGGCAGCCGCCCGGGCGACGCCCTGCTCCTCCAGCGGCTCGCTTGAGAGCAGGCTCGCCAGCTCTTCGGCCTCGCTGCCGCCTGCCGCCAGGGCGGCGGCGACCGGGAGGGTCTTCTTGTGCGAGCGAAGATCGCTCCACGCCGGCTTTCCGGTCGTAGCCGGGTCGCCCCAGATGCCGAGGACATCGTCGACCGCCTGGAAGGCGAGGCCCAGCTCGACGCCGAAGCGATGGAGGGCGGCCACCACCGTGTCGTCGGCCCCGGCGAGGACGGCCCCGATCGAGGAGGCGCACGCCAGAAGGGCGCCGGTCTTGCCGGCCTCCATCGCCAGGCAGCCCGCGACATCGACGTAGGGCACCGACTCGAAGGCCATGTCGAGGGCCTGGCCGGCGATCATCGCCGCCGTGGCGTCCGCAACTACCTGTGCCGCCCGGTGTCCGTTGCCCGACGCGCCGGCGACCTCGCCGCCGACGAGGCCCGGGTCGAGCACGATCTGCTGGGCGAGAGCCAAGAGGGCATCGCCGACGATCACCGCCCGGCCGACACCGAACAGCGCCCACACCGTCGGCCGGTGGCGGCGCTCGGCGTCGCCGTCGATCACGTCGTCGTGGATCAGCGAGAAGTCGTGCACGAGCTCGACGGCCACCCCGCCGGGGACGCCTAGCGACGCCGGTGCGCCGGCGGCCTCTGCAGAGAGCAGTGCGAGCGCTGGTCGCACGCCCTTGCCCCCGTCTCCCCCGCTCGGTCGACCCTCGGCGTCGACCCAGCCGAGGTGGTAGGCGGCCACCGGTCGAAGCTCGGGCGTCAGCCGGTCGATGGCGCCACGAAGCGCCGGCTCGACCAGCTCGCGGGCGCGACCGAGTGCCGCCGGCGAGCTCTGCGTCGGAATCATGCCACCACCTCTTCGATCAACGCTCGGGTGTCGCGGCCTCGTCCAAGGCTCGACAGCACGAAGGAAGCCGCGGCGATCCCGCTGCGGACGGCTCCCTCCATCGTTGCCGGCCAGCCGGTGTCGGT
>DAHUZG010000311.1 GCA_027306715.1 Acidimicrobiaceae bacterium | reverse complement strand
CGATCAGCTCGGCGGCGACGCGGGCGAGTCCCCAGGCGCAGCTGAACGCTCCCGACGGCTCGACGGCGTCGAGAGCCTCGAGCCCGAGGGCGACGGTCATCTCGTCGTGACGCAGGGCCGCCGACCAGATCATCGCTGCCGTGCGGGAGGCGGCAGCCGTGCGGTCGACGCCCCGAGCGCCCATCTCACGAGCGCCCATCTCGACCGCCCCGGCCACAGGACCGATGTGGTGCTGACCCATGTGGTTCCTCTCCGGGCCACCCGGCCCCGAGTCCTCCGCGGCGTGCTCGACGCCCGGCATCTCCAGTATCGCGTATCAGCGGGCGCGAGCGGTCGCCAGGTCCCTGCTGCAACGGACCCGTCACCGGATCGACGCACGGTGGACGGTTGACAGCCTGCGCGGGCGGGCGGATGATTCGCTCAGCGCAACTCGATGCGCCCGAGAGAGCACCGAAAGGAGTCATGCGTGAGAACGTCTGGCTCGTCCGAGGAGGCCGGTCCGCCCGTCCGTTGAGGCCCGGTCACCGACCGGGCTGGCGATTCCCCGACCCCTGAGCGCGATCGACATCATGGATGGCGCCGAGCCGTCGCTGCGCCTGCACCGCGTGGCGAGGGCCTGGCCCACCAGGCACACGGAGCCTCTCCGACACAGAGAGCGAGAGCGCTGATCGGGGAGCGGGGGAGAGAGCACGGTCGCTGGTGCAGCGACCCTGAGCGGCATCATCGTGGGAAGCGGGCCGGGCACCGGCCCGCTTCTCGTCGTTCTGGTTCTGCTTCTGCTCCGTCGTGCTGCGCCGAAGTCGCGCGTGCTGCGCCGAAGTCGCGCCTGCTGCGCCGAAGTCGGGACCGAGTGAGGTTGGTGCGGCGCCACGCAAAGCTGGCCACCGGAGGTCAGCGCCGAGCCCGCCTGCGCCCGCGGTGCTGGTGCGGCGGCGTCGTCCGCAGCGGTGCCACCGCCTCGACACGACGTCGCATCATCCGGCCCGTCAGCTCGGCGCCGTGGGTACGGCCGATGCGCACAGCGCCGGCGTGCGCCTTGGCTCTGGTCTGCTCGGGGGCGTCGAGCACCTCGAGGAGAGCGGCCGCTGCATCGTCGAGATCCGGCTCGAACCACGCCAGCCCCGCCGGGTAAGGGGCGTGGAGCGCCAGAGTCGTGACGGGCGTGGCGTCGACGAGCTCGGCGACCGAGCTGTCGAGGTACTCGAGCGGCCCCCCGCCGGCAGTCGACACGACGGGCACGCCGGTCGCCAACGCGCCGGCGAGGGACATCCCGAACGCAGAGCTGCGGTGAAGCGACACGTAGCAGTCGGCAAGCGCCAGCACCGACTCGGCCCCACCGGCCGGCAGCTGCTCGGCGACGACGACGTCGCTGCGGCCCGAAGCGGCCTCGCGACAGGCTTCGGCGACCGCCTCCGTGCGACTGCCGCTCAGCGCCACGAAGCAGGACGCCTCGCCTCGCTGGGGGAAGGCGGCGCAGAACGCCTCGACGACGCCGACCGGGTTGGCGAGAGCGACCTCTCCCGAGCGTCCCCTCCCGACCTCGGCGATGGTGGCAAAGACGAAGTCGTCGGGCATGCCGAGATCGCGGCGGGAGAAGCGCGCCCGCGCCGGGAGCACCGGTTGCAGCTGGAGGCGTACCGGCCGCGCCGAGGCCTGGCGGATCGCCCGCTGGCTGAAGGCGCTCGGGACCCAGATCTCCGAGACCATCGACGCCTCGTTCGCCGTCTCGGGACCGGGCGAGGAGAACGGCCAGTGCCAGTCGAGGATCGTGTGCCGCTCGCGCAGCGCGTCGAGCCCGACACGGGCGACGTACTCGACGAGGTCCTCCCCGGCCAGGCACAGCAAGGTGGTGTCGTAGGCCAACGGCTCCCCGCCGGCGAGCTCGGGGTCGAGCCTGCCCGCTCTGTAGCCGAGGCGGGACATCGGCAAAGCGCAGGCCGCCGCCGCTGCCGCCCAGCCGCGCACGCGCCCGGACTCGCCGCCGAGGCCGGCGAAGTCCCCGACGAGATTGCAGCCGCCGGGCCGGGGCGACCCGACGGCGAGGTCGCTGCTGGCGATGCGCTCGAGCAAGGTCGAGGACGGCAGCAGGCTGGCGGTGCTGAGCGGGATCGGCTGATCGCTCGGGCGGGAGAGCCGGGCAGCCCAGCGACGGGCGAGCTCCTCGGCGCTGTGGCGGCTGGCCGCTGTGTCGCCAGCCGTCGCATCAATGCGACCCTTCACCGTCGCCGCCACCAGCCGTCCGATCTCGCCGGCGCGAAGCGTCAGGTCGATCACCGCCTCGTCGAGCTCGAGGTCGCTCGAGAGACCACCGAGATCGGCCCAGGTGCCGGCGCGCAGGGCGACACAGCCTGCCCCGAGAGCGTCCGGAGGTCCGCCGGACGGCCTGCGCTCGATGCGCGACGGATCGGGGTGGCCGCGCAGGTCGAGCGGGCCGCCGCAGGCGCTGCCGCCGGCGTCGACGAGCGCGGCCGAGGTGGCGGCGACGTCGGTCTCGGCGAGGGCCGTCATCAGCCCGGCACCCCAGCCGTCGGAGAGCTGTACGTGCTCGCTGAGCATCACGATCACCTCGCCCGACGCGAAGCGGGCGGCGACGTTGAGCGCTGCTGCTGTCGTCATCGGCTTGGCGGCCTTCACGACCGTGACGGCCCCGTCGAGGGATTCACAGAAGCGGGCGGTCCCGTCTGCGGCTGAATTGTCGAAGCACACCACCTCGTAGCTCGCGCCGGCGTCGCTGCCGGCGACGGATCGGAGGCAGCGCCGGAGTGTCGCCTCGTCGCGCTCGGCGACGACGAGGAGGCTGATCTCGGGCGCCGGGCCGGCCGCGAGGCGGGTGACGAGGGCGGCGGCGCGGGAGCGGACCCGGAGTGCCCCCCCTTCGTCGACTGAGTCCACATCGAAACCGTGGCGAGCGAGCAGCCGCTCCAGCTGCGGGCGCGTCCATCCCGACGAGTAGCCGTCGTGCTTGCCGGCGCCGCCCGCCGCGCAGCCGGCGGTGCGGTTCGCTCCGTAGATCTCCCGCAGCGCGGCGGCCGCGGCTGGCTCGTCCCGGGCCGCGGTGGCCTCGAGCAGCCGTGTCGCCGCAGCTGCGAGGTCGGGGACCTCGACGACGAGCTCGCCTCCGGGGCACAGCACGCGCAGCCACTCGTCGAGGATCGACCCGGCGCGGGCGGCGGGGAAGCGGGCGAGGGCGTCGCCGGTAACAAGCAGGTGTGCCGAGCCGTTGGCGAGCGGCAGCCGGTCAGGCTCCACCCCGCCGTCAGCGCTGCTTTCCGCCACGTCCAGGCAGCGGTAGCCGTCTCGGGCCTCCCCGGCACAGCTGAGCAGCACCGCCGCCGTCGAGCCGGACGCGAGGAGCGCCGCCAGCGCGGGCGAGATCGCCGCCACGTCGGCGGTGGCGGCGGTGGCTTCTGCTGCGGGCAGGGAGCCGATCAGCTGGCGCGCCGGCTCGACAGCGCGCTCGTCGGCGAAGCTGACGTAAACAGCCGCGGCGGCGCGCAGCCGGACGAGGTGCTCGAGGCGGTCGTTGCCGAGAATGGCAAGAAGCGGGCACTGGTCGGTCTGCCCGTGCCGGCGCAGCGCGGCCGACCACCACCGCGCCCGCGCCACGGGCAGGCGCGCCGCCAGCGCTGCTCCGAGCGCCACCGGCTCGGGGCGGTCGGGAAAGCGCTCGTGAAGCGCCGTCAGCACGACGTCGCTCTGGGTCTCGGGGAGCTGCACGGCGGCGGCGGCGAGGACGGCGAGTATTTCGGGGCGGACCGCCGAGGCGATCTCGGCGAGCGGGCGCCCGGCCGCCAGCAGGTAGGACACGAGCTCGCCGAGCGGGCAGTCGAGCAGCCCGTGCGAACCCAGCGTGTCGAGCAGGACCTCGGCCGCCTCCGACGGCCGCCCGAGCGTCGCCAGGGCGCGGGCACGCAGCGAGGCGACGAGGTGCCGCCCGAGCTCGAGGCCGTTGTCGTCGAGCACGAGGAAGGGAACGCGCTCGCACGCCTCGAGGCAGCGCAGCGGCTCCCCGGCCGAGAGGTGGACCTGTGCTTCGAGAATGTCGGCACCGGCCGCGACCACCGAGCACTGGCGCAGCTCGTCGACGGCAACGAGCGCCTCCTCGAGGTGACCGAGCGCCGCCTCGAGCAACGCCAGGCTCGTCAGGGCGTGGCGGCGGAGGATCGGGTTTGCGGTGGTCGACGCCGCCTCGCGAAGCGGCGCGACCCCGCTCTCGGGCTCGTTCCCCGTCATCAGCGTCCGCCCGAGGTTGAAGAGGGCCTCCGGGTGGTCGACGGCGTCGTCTGCGGCGGCGAGGCGGGCGAGCCGCAGGTTCCGCTCGCGCTTGCTGCCGTCGAGGTAGTGCGAGGCGGTGTAGCCGCGGTGCAGGATGCGGACCTCGTGGGTCCAGGTCGAGCCGGGAGGGGTGTCGTCGGCGCGGCGCCGCACCTGCTCGTGCAGCCTGCCGACGTAGTGACAGCGCGAGCGCCGGAACAGCCGCAGGGCGTAGAAGCTGATGTGGCCGGCGAGCCCGCCGCCCTCGAGGGTCTCCAGCGCGATCGCCAGTGCCTCGAGCTCGGGCGGAGCGGCGCGGAGCCGGCCGCGCAGCGCCTCGCCGTCGCCGTGCAGGCTCTCGTCGGCGTCGAGGACGAGCACCCACTCGCCACGGCAGGCGTCGATCGCGGCGTTGCGCGCCCGGGCGAAGTCGTCGTCCCAGTAGCCGCGAACGACGCGGGCACCGGCGTCCTCGGCGATCTCGACCGTGGGGTCGCTCGAGCCGGTGTCGTAGACGACGAGCTCGTCGACCACGCCGGCGACCGAGGCGAGCGCCAGCGGGAGCTCGTCCTTCTCGTCCTTGACGATCATGCAGAGTGACAGCAGCGGTTCCATCCCCCGCTCAACGGCGCGGCTGTCGCCTCGATCAAGGCGGCGAAATCCCCCAGCACCGCCTCAACTCGGGCTGCAGACGGCCCGTAGGTACATCGGGCCAGGGATGGCTGGCACCCCGGAAGAGATCCGGCGGGCATCACCGTCACGGAGGACACGATGCTTCTCATCAACGACAACCTGACTGCGCTCAATGCAGCCAACAACCTGAACGCCACCGACGCCCAGCTGTCGACGGTGGTCGGCCAGCTGAGCTCGGGCCTGCAGATCCAGACGGCGGCGGACAACCCCGCCGGGTACTCGATCGCCCAGTCGCTTCAGTCCGAGGTCAACGGCTACGGCGCGGCGATCAGCAACGCCCAGAACGCGGTGTCGGTGCTGCAGACGGCCCAGGGGGCGATGAACCAGCAGGAGGCGATCCTCCAGCAGGCGAACACCCTGGCCACCCAGGCCGCCAACAGCAACGTGCAGAACAATTCGACGGCCGTCGCCGCCGACCAGGCTCAGTTCACCGCCTTGCTGAACCAGCTGGACCAGATCGCCCAGTCGACCACCTACGCCGGCGTCAGCCTGCTCAACGGCAGCTACTCGACGCTCACCTTCCAGGTCGGCGCGCAGGACACGGCGAGCAACCAGGTCGGCGTCTCGCTGAACAACACGACCCAGGCGAGCCTCGGCCTCAGTGCCGCGTCGGTGTCCATCACCGGCCTCACCGCTGCCCAGGCGGCGATCAGCACAATCCAGGCGGCGATCAACACCGTCGCCGGCTATGCCGCCTCGATGGGCGCCTCGCAGAACCAGATCCAGGCGCTGGCGAACAACATCACCGTCGCCCAGCAGAACCTGCAGTCGGCTCACGCCAACCTCGTCGACGTCAACGTGGCGTCCGCGACGTCGCAGTTCACCTCGCTGCAGATCCTCGAGCAGTCCGGCGTGACCGTGCTCTCGCAGGCGCAGCAGCTGCCACAGCTGGCCCTCAAGCTCATCTGAGCGCGGGCCAGGTCAACGATGCGAGCGAGACGCCCCCGGGTGCGATCCCGGGGGCGTCTGCTCGCTGTGGTGGATCTGGCGGGCGGTGCCCTCCCGGCGTCGGCTCGGCAGGGCCAAGACAGCGACGAGGGTGATCGGCCGGGCTCGGACAGACAGCAGGAGCGGCGAGCATGAGCATCTCATCGGCAGGATCTGTGCCTGCAGTGTCGTTCACCGGCCTTGAGTCCGGCCTCAACACCCAGCAGATCATCAGCGCCTACCTGAGCATCGACGAGGCTCCCCTCGTCGATCTTCAGAACCAGCAGAGCACCGACAACACCAAGATCGCTGCCTACCAGAACCTGCAGACCCAGCTGCAGGCGATGCAGACTGCCGGGGACGCCCTCGCCCAGCCCAACGCCTTTGCCGCCGCGGTCAAAGCGACCTCGAGTGACACCGCTGTCGCCGCGGCGACGACCACGACCGGCGCCGGGCAAGGCTCGACCACGTTCTCCGTCGACCAGCTCGCCGCCGCAGACACGCTCGTCTCGAGCGGCACGGTCGCCTCGACGAGCGACGTCGTGGCGGCCGGCAGCCTGCTCGTCGCCTCCGGCACCTCGGGTCTCGGGAGCAGCTCGCTCGCCGGCAGCGGGCTCGCTGCCGGCAGCCACACGATCGCCGTCACGCAGGCCTCGAGCGGGGCGTCAGTCACCGGGACGAGCGCGCTGGCATCCTTGACGACGATCGCCAGCGGCTCCAACACCTTGAGCGGGACGCTCGACGGCTCGGCGTTCAGCTTCAACCTCGCTGCCGGCAGCTACACCACCTCCCAGGTTGCCGCGGAGATCGGCACCGCGAGCGGCGGCGTGCTCGTCGGCACGGTCAACTCCGCCGGCCAGCTCGTCGTCTCGAGCGCCCAGCAGGGATCGGCCGCCAGCTTGCAGATCGGCAGCGGGAGCGCCAACGCCACCCTCGGGCTCAGCGCGGGAGCATCGGGCACCGGCACCGACGGCGTGATCACCGTCGACGGCCACTCCAACACGGTGAGCTCGATCGCCACCGACGGCTCGACCGTTGTCACCCTGACCTCCGGCTCGGGGGGGACGATCACCGCCCAGCTGGCTGGTTCGGGCCTCGTGGTCGGGTCGATCAACGCCGACAACGTCTCGCTCGGGAACGGATCGCTCGCTTCGGTGGTCGGGGCGATCAACGCCGCCGGCGTTGGCGTCACCGCTCAGGCGCTGCAGGTGGGGCCGAGCTCGTACGCCCTCGAGATCGCCTCCAACCAGACCGGGGCGGCCAACGACGTCAGCATCTCCCCGGCTGCTTTTGCCGGAGGGGCGCTCGGCACGCTCACGACCTCCACCGCCGGCCAGGACGCGATCGTCAGCCTGGGCGGTAGCGGCGGCTACCAGATCCACTCGAGCTCGAACACCGTCACGAGCCTGCTTCCCGGCGTCGACATCTCGCTGCAGTCGGTGTCGGCGGCCCCGGTCACCGTCTCGGTCTCACCGGACGGGCAGGCCGCCGCCAGCCAGGTGCAGAGCTTCGTCGACGCCGCCAACACCGTCCTTTCGACGATCGCCGCCGACACCGCCTACAACCAGCAGACCAACACCGCCGGCCCGCTCAACGGTGACATGAGCGTGCAGAGGATCGCCCAGCAGATCCTCTCCACCGTCGGCCAGTCGATCGGCTCGGCCTCGACCTTTGACAGCACCACCTCGGGCAGCGCCGCCGGCCTGTCGCTCGGCCAGGACACGATCAACTTCGACGCCACCACCTTCGCCGCCGACTTCAACGCCAACCCGACGGCGGTGAGCAAGCTCTTCACCCAGGGCGGCACCTTCACGCCAGCTTCGGGCTCGCCGGCCGCCCCCTCCGACGTGACGCTGCTGTACGCCTCCGACGGCACCCAGCCCGGCTCCTACTCGCTCAGCGTCAGCCAGTCCGCCCGGCAGGCGAGCGACACCGGGAGCGCGGTCTTCGCGAGCGGGTCGACGGTCGGGACGGCGACGAGCTACACCGTGAGCGTCGGCTCGACGAGCGCCACCTACGGCGTGCAGGCCGGGGCGACCCTCGGGGAGGTGGCCAGCGGTCTCGACACTGCCTTCGCCGCCGCCGGCCTGGCTCTGTCGGCCCAGGTGGTGGCCAACGGATCCGGCTCCTCGCTGCAGGTCACCTCGGCCGCCTACGGATCGGCCACCTCGTTCCAGGTGAGCACCTCGGGCACCGACGCCCTCGGGCTCGCCTCAGCGACGCCGTTCACCGGCACCGACGTCGCCGGCACGATCAACGGCGTCGCCGCCACTGGCTCGGGCCAGGTCCTCACGGCGCCGGCCGCGGACCCGACCCTTGCCGGGATGGCCCTGCAGGTGCAGACCGTGGGTATCACCTCGCCGGTGACGATCGGCTCGTACGACTACCAGCCCGGCGTCGCCCAGGCGCTCGCCGCCGTGGCGAACGCCGCGCTGGCTCCCGGCAGCGGCGAGGTCCCTGTCACGTTGAGCTCGCTGAAGAGCACCGTCAGCGCCCTCGGCTCGCAGATCTCGATCGAGCAGCAGCTGGTCGTTCAGCAGCAGGCGGCGCTGACCCAGCAGTTCACCCAGCTCGAGCAGACGCTGGCCACCTTGAAGAGCGAGTCCCAGTACCTCACGAGCGCCTTCGGCACGAGCAGCGGCTCGAGCCTGCTGAGCTCGCTGGGGGGCTCGGGAGGGTCGAGCTCGACGTCCTCGAGCACGTCGACAACAGGAGGTTGAGCCATGGCGGTTGCCACCACCGACGCCGCGAGCGCGTACGCTGCGACGTCTTCGAGCACGACGAGCGGGCCGATGCTCGTCGTCGCCCTCTACGACCGCCTGAGCATCGACGTGCAGGTCGCGCGCGAACGCATCGAGAGCGGCGACGTGCCGGGCTCTCACAACGCCTTGATGCACGCCCAGCGCATCGTGCGTGTGCTGCTCGAGGCGCTCCAGCCCGACATGTGGCAGGGGGGTGAGGTGCTGCAGCGGCTCTACAACACCCTTCTCGAGCTGCTTATCAAGGCCAACCTGCACAAGGATGCCAGCTACCTCGACATCTGCGAGGTGATCATCGAACCGTTGCACGAGGCGTGGCGCCAAGCAGTCCCGAAGGCGATGGCGGAGGCTGCGGAGGCGGAAAAGAAGGCCCGAGCCGGTGCGGTGGCCTGAGTACCTCGACGCTCTCGAGGGCTACCTCGAGGGCGTCGCCGGGCAGCTCGACCCCGCCGGCGCCCGTCTGGCCGCCAACAGGGGTGCTCCAGCGCCGCTCGGCCCGCGACCGGAGGAAGCCCTTCCCGCCGAGCAGTCGGGTCGTGCGTTGGGCTTGCTCGCCCGTGCCGAGCAGCTGAGCGCAGCC
>DAHUZG010000298.1 GCA_027306715.1 Acidimicrobiaceae bacterium | reverse complement strand
CATCAAGGTGGGCGACGAGAGCCTGGCCCCGCTCCAGATCGCCTTCGGTCGCATCCTCTGTGGCGCGCTCGTGCTGCTCGGGCTCTGCGCGCTGAGGGGGGTCCGCCTGCCGAGCTGGCGGGTGACCGGCCACCTGGCCGTCGTTGCATTCTTCATGAACGCTCTTCCCTTCAGCCTCTTCGCCTACGGGGAGACCCACGTCTCGGCAGTGCTCGCCGGCATCTGGAACGCCACCACGGCGCTGTTCGCCCTCCCCTTCGCGGTGCTGCTCGTTCCCGGCGAGCGGGCCGGCGCCGAGCGCGTCGCCGGCCTTCTCATCGGCTTCGTCGGCGTGCTCGTCGTCCTTGGCGTGTGGACCGGCGCCACCGGCTCAAGCCTCGAGGGCAACCTGATGTGCCTCGGTGCCGGCTGCAGCTACGGAATCGGCATCCCCTACACCCGGCGCTTTCTCTCCGGACGCAGCGACCCCGCTCTCGCCCTCGCCGCCGGACAGCTGCTCTGGGCCAGCCTCGAGATGGCCTGCCTCACCCCGTTTGCCACCCCGTCGCCCGCCCACCTCCCGGCGCGGGTCGTCGCCAGCGTGGTCGTCCTCGGCGTGCTCGGCACCGGGATCGCCTTCGTCCTCAACCACTCCATCGTCCGAGCCGCGGGAGCGCCGGCCGCCGCCATGGTGACCTACGTGATCCCCGTCTTCTCGACGATCGCCGGCGTCGTCTTCCTCCACGAGGCGCTCACCTGGTACGAGCCGGCCGGCGGCCTGGTCATCTTCCTCGGCGCGGCAATCTCCCAGGGCCGGGTCCCGATCGCCCGCCGCGCCGGAGGGCGGGCGGCCGTCCTGGCCTCGAAGCGCGCCGCCGCTCTTGGGAGAGGGGTTCGCACCTGACGAGCATCGGGTTGCTCCTCGACGCCTACGGCCGCATCCGGGACGCCGTCCAGGAGCTCTGCGGCGCTAGCCGCTCATGTCGACGGCGTTGACCCGAACGGGGTGGATCGTCACGACGTAGCGCTGCTCGCCCGGCTGGTCGTACTTGTCGAGATCGGCCCCGTACTTGGCCCCCACCCGATGGGCGAATGCCCGATCGGCGTCCGCCACGATCTCGGCGTCGCCGCGCAGCTCGAGGTAGCGCAGCGGGTTGACGAGATCGAGGATCATCAGCCCGACGAAGGGGCTTGCCCGCAGGTTCTTCAGCTTCTGGCGCGAGCCGGCGAGCGAGATGCGAACCTTCTCGCCGTCTGCGAGGAACCAAACCGCCGTCTGCTGCGGCCTGCCGTCGGAGGCGATCGTGGCGAGCACGGCCACCTCCGCGTCGAGCAGATCGCGATGCGAAGCCGGGATCTCCGACACCGCCTCAGGCCTTCTGCTCGAAGGTCGCCACGATGACCGCCCTCCCGAGGGAGTGCATGAAGACGTTGAAGCCGAGGTAGGCGGGCGACGCCTCGGCGCCGAGGCCGAGCGTGGCCACGTCGAGGGCGTGCACGACGAAGAAGTAGCGGTGCGGTCCATGTCCCGGCGGCGGGGCCGCTCCGACATAGCGCGCAGCGCCGGCGTCGTTGCGCAGCTGGATCGCTCCCTCGGGCAGCGCCTCGCC
>DAHUZG010000295.1 GCA_027306715.1 Acidimicrobiaceae bacterium | reverse complement strand
TCGCCGCCAGGGCGGCGGCACAGGCGACCGGGTTGCCCCCATAGGTGCCGCCGAGACCGCCGGAGTGGACGGCGTCCATCAGGTCCGCCCGTCCCGTCACGGCGGCGAGGGGCATCCCCGCCGCGATCGCCTTGGCGGTCGTGACGAAATCGGGCACGACCTCCTCGTGCTCGCAGGCGAACCAGCGGCCGGTGCGTGCGAAGCCGGTCTGGATCTCGTCGGCCCCGAGCAGCACGCCGCGCTCCCTGCACCAGTTGGCGAGCGTCGCAAGGAAGCCGGGGGCCGGGACGATGAAGCCGCCCTCTCCCTGGATCGGCACGACGAGCACGAGGGCGAGGCCCTCGGCGCCGACCTCGGTGGCGATCCGCTCGATCGCCCGGGCAGCCGCCTCCTCGCCGGTCATCTGCTCGGGGTCCCGGAACGGGTAGGAGGTCGGCACCCGGTAGACCTCGGGCGCGAACGGGCCGAAGCCGGTCTTGTAGGGGTGGTGCTTGGCGGTCATCGCCATCGTCAGGTTCGTCCGCCCGTGGTAGGCGTGCTCGAGGACGACCACCGCCTGTCGCCCCGTCACCCGCCGGGCGATCTTCACGACGTTCTCCACCGCCTCTGCGCCGGAGTTGACCAGCACCGACCGCTTCTCGTGGTCGCCGGGGGTCAGCTCGGCGAGGCGCTCGCAGACCTCGATGTAGCTCTCGTAGGGGGCCACCATGAAACAGGTGTGCGTGAACCTCCCCGCCTGGGCAGCCACGGCTTCGCTCACCGCAGGCACGGCGTGGCCGAGACCCGTCACCGCGATGCCCGACCCGAGGTCGATCAGCTGGTTGCCGTCGACGTCGCGCACGATCGCCCCCGAGGCCGCCTCGACGTAGACCGGAAGGGAGCTGCTCACCCCGGCAGCGACGGCGGAAAGGCGCCGATCCTGCAGGGCTCGCGAGCGCGGCCCCGGCACCTCTCCGAGCAGCCGCCGCTCCTGGGTGACCGTCGACTTCGAACCAGGGCCTGACGTGCTGTTCTCGTTCACGTCCTCCATCGTCCTCCCTGCCGCGACGAGATGCCAGCGCGAACCGCACGCCGAGCCGGACGCCGAAGAGCGCCGGTGGCAGACGTGGTGAGATGAGTAGCGACATGGCCATCGCTTCGCGCCCCTCCTCCTCGGCGCGTGCCGGCACGCTCCGCCGGCGGCTCCAGCCGGCACTCGGCGTCACGTTCTGGTCCTTCGTCGTCCTCGGAATGTCCGACGCCGCCCTCGGCACGGCCTGGCCGGCGATCCGCAGCTCGCTTGACCTGCCGATCGGCGGTCTCGGCCTGATCCAGCTGACCGGAACCGCCGGCTTCCTCACCGCCAGCCTCGTCTCCGGGCGAGTCGCCGCCGGCCTCGGCCGCTCCGGGTCCCTGCTGGCGGCGGCGGGCCTGGCAGTGACCGGCATGGGCCTGTTCGCCTCGGCGCCGGCACTTGGCGTGCTCCTCTTGTCGGCGCTCGTCATCGGGCTCGCCGGGGGCTCGATCGAGCCCGGGATGCAGTCCCACGTCACCTTGAGCTCCAGTTCCCGGACGATGAACCTCCTGCACGGCTTCTACGGCCTCGGCGCCACCATCGGCCCGCTCCTCGTCAGCGGGCTGCTGCTGCTGCACGCCAGCTGGCGCTTCGCCTACCTCGTGCTGCTCTGCGGCGAGGCGCTCGTCGGGGCCACGAGGGCGCCGGCGAGCCCGGTCCCGAGGTGGCGGGCGCCGGTGAGCAGGCTGAAGGCCCACTGGCCGGTGCCCACCTCGACGCCGCAGTAGACGGCGAAGAGCAGCACGGCCGTCGCGAGGGCGAAGGCCGGCACCGGCGCCACTGGCACGGCGGGAACGTGGGGCCCTTCGGCCGGACCGCCCGAGGGTCGGGCGGTGCGCAGTCGCGCCGGGGTGGTGGTGTCGTAGGCCCGCCGGCGCCGGATCACGCCGGCCCCGACGAGCGCCTCGCCGCAGAGCAGCA
>DAHUZG010000431.1 GCA_027306715.1 Acidimicrobiaceae bacterium | reverse complement strand
GGACATCAACCGCCTCCGCGCGCAACGGAACACGGCGGCTCGCCGGCCGGCCTGCCGGACGATCGGCCTCTACCTGCTCGGGATGGCCCTCCTCCAGGCGTGGCCGGGGCGGGGGTTCTGGCAGGGCCGGCTCCTCCACGGCCAGCAGGCCGACGGCTCGAGGCTCGGCACGCTGGCGGACATGACCAAGCAGATGTCGGCGACGCCCCAGCCGCACCTGTTCTCCTCCATCGTCTCGGCCTTCTCGGCCTTTGACGCCTCCCACGGCTTTGCCGTCAACTGCTTCGTCGTCGTCGTTCTCGGCCTGCTCGGCGCCGCCTTTCTCTCAGCCGACGTCGTCGTCCTGCGCTGCGCCCTCCCGGTCGCCGCGGTCTTCTGCCTCGCCGACTGGGTGCTCGCCCAAGACCTCGGGTTCTTCGGCGGCACCGGGACCGACCCCAACAGCATGGTCCCGCTCCTGCTGGTCTTCTCCGCCGCCTACCTCGCCCGCACCCGCCCGCCGGCCGGGGCCGAGTCGCCCGCTCGCCCGTTCCCGGCCGACGCCCCGACGGCGCCGTCGCCGGCCATGCCTGCGCCCATCGCGGCGGCGCCCGCAACGCCGGCGGCCGGAGGCAGGCTGCAGGAGCGGCTGTCGTCTTGGTGGAAGGACCTGGGCAGGCGTCCGGCCTACCTCTTCCGGTCGCTCGCCGCCTGCGGGGCCGTCGGTGTCGTCCTGCTCGGGGCGATGCCGATGGCCTTCGCCTCGCTGAATCGCGTCGCCGACCCGATCATCGCCCAGGCGACCGACGGCACGCCGGACGTCACCGACTTCCCGGCCCCGAACTTCGGTCTCGTCGACCAGAACGGCCGGCCGGTCAGCCTCACGGATCTGCGCGGCCGCACCGTCGCGCTCACCTTCCTCGACCCGGTCTGCAACAACGACTGCCCGGTGATCGCCCAGGAGCTCCGCCAGGCCTACGAGATGCTCTCGCCGGCCACCCGGCGCAGCGTCGAGCTCGTCGCCGTGGACGTCAACCCGCTCTACCGGGCGCGCTCGTACCTGCTCGCCTTCGACCGCCAGGAGGGGCTCGACCGCCAGGCGAACTGGCTCTACCTCACCGGCGGCACCGCCCAGCTGGCCCATGCCTGGTCGAGCTATGGGATCGAGGTCGCCCTCTCACCTGGCGGGTCGATGGTCGCCCATGGCGAGCTCGCCTACGTCATCGATCCCGCCGGCCGTGTCCGCACGGTCCTCGACAGCGACATCGGCCCTGGCACCACGGCCTCGGAGTCGTCCTTCGCGGCGACGCTCGCGCAGGCCATCCGCCAGGCCGCCACCCGCCGATGATCGGGCGCCTCGGGGTCGGCGCCGTCGCCGCCGCGCTCGGGCTGGCACCGCTCGCCGCGGTGACGTCCGCCCCGCCCGCTGCGCCGAGCGGGGCGATCCCGACCTCGGTCGCCACCGCAGGGGGATCTTTCGCCAGTGTCCCGATGGGCCGCCTCGGCGAGGCGCTCAACACCTTC